>JACQUR010000014.1 GCA_016210245.1 Chloroflexota bacterium | reverse complement strand
ACTCAGGCCCATGCAACACGGGACCATCATCTACTTCGCGCGCCACGGTGAGACCGAGTGGAACCTCGAGTGGCGGTATCAGGGCCACGGCGACTCGCCGTTGACGCCGCGCGGGCTGGCCCAGGCCGAGCAACTGGCGCAGGAGCTGGCCGCCGAGCGGCTGGACGCGGTGTTCGCCAGCGACCTGGGGCGCGCCGTCCGCACCGCCCAGGCGATCGCCGCCCCGCACGGGTTGGAGGTGCGCACCCACCCGGGCCTGCGCGAGATCGACACCGGCGCCTGGAGCGGGCTCGAGCGCAGCCAGGTGGCCGCCGGCTGGCCCCAGGAGTTCGAGACCTGGCGCGCCCATCCCCACACCATACGCGTCCCCGGGGGCGAAACTCTGGCCGAGGTCCAGGCTCGAGCCCTGGCCGCGTTGTGGGAGTTAGTCGAGCCGCTGCGAGGCGGGCGAGTGGCCGTGATCGCCCACGGGGCTATGCTGGAGACCGTGCTGGCCCACGCCCTCGGCCTGGAGCTGAACGCCCTGTGGCTCCGGCTGATGCACCACTGCCAGGTGTACACGCTGGAGTACGCGGACGGACAACTGCGTCTGCTGAAGAGCGAGTAGTGGCAGAGCAAGGCAGCGCCGGAGGGACGGGCGACCCTACCTTCCTGACCCCGGGAATTCCAGCAAAACACCGTCTACTACCAGCCGGAGCGCAGTGTAGGCCAACGGGAGGAGCCCCGCCTCTCGCAGAGGCGGGGCTCCTCCCACCCTCCCCCCGAGAGTCGCTCTACGGCAGAGTGCCGTTGTAGCGGGCCTGCAGCAGCGCGTTGTAGGCGGGGCGAGGCGCGCCGCTCGGGTCGGCGATCGCCCACCACGCTTCCTCCCGATCCACGCTCCAGCTCGGGTCGGGCAGGGTCCACAGCATCATCACCCCGATCCACGGTGCCCAGCTCTGGCGCGCGTACTGGAAGGCGCGCACGATGTTCTGCGCCTTGCGGTCCTCGGACACCGCGTACCAGGAGTAGGTGGGGTGGATCGTGTCGGAGGTCCAGCCGAACTCCAGCAGCCAGACCTGCTTGGCCGCGTCCCCGTTCTTGACCATGAGGTCGCGCAGTTGCTCCACCCGACGGAAGTAGAAGGACGGGTGGGGGAAGCGCGGGTCTGAGTTGGGCGCGGCCTCGGGGTCCGGCGCCTGGGCGTTGCCGTGCGCCCCCAGCACGTCGTAGTTGCCCTTCAGGCCGGCGTTGTAGAGCCACTGGAGGTACGTGTCGTCCGGGCGGGCGGTGTCGTCGTTCCAGCCGGTGGGCGACAGCCCGGACGTGACCACGGTGATGCTCGAGTCCGCCGCCTTGGCTGCCTGGTAGGCCAGCTTCAGCAGCCGCACGTAGTCGGCCGCCTGGGCCTGGTTGATCGGCTTGTTGCCCCACTCGCGGGCCAGGTTGACCTCGTTCCAGATCTCGATGGCGTGCAGCCGCCCGATGGGCGAGCCCTGCTTGTAGCGGCTGACCAGGGCCGAGACGAAGTCGGCGAAGTCCTGGTAGTTGTCCGGCGGCCCATTGTGCGCCCCATCCGCCCGCGCCCATTTGGGCTGGAAGTCCAGGCGAGCCAGCACCTTCACCCCGGCCGCGCTGCTGGCCTGGATCACCCGATCGGACTCGCGCCAGTCGAAGCAGCCCTTGCAGGCGCCCTCGATCTCGCGCCACTGGAACAGCGTCTTCTGCCAGCCAAAGTGCAGCTCGGCCAGGCGACCCAGGTCGCGCCCGGTCGTGTCCGGGTGGCCCCAGACGAAGATGTTCATCCCGTACTCGGGGCTCCTGGCCGCGTACGGACTGCTCGGCGGGCTGCTCTGCTCGGTTGTGCCCACGGGCGCGAAGGCGTTGGCCAGATCGCTACCGGGCAGCTCGGCCGGCCGCGCGATGGCCCCCGGCTGGCCGGCGGCGTACTGGCGGAGCAGCTTGGAGCTGCTCGCCTGCTGCGCCAGGTCCGGGGGCAGGCCCTGGCCCGTGATGAGCGACTTCAGCCAGTCGCCCAGCAGAATGCCCTGGGTTGCGCCCGTGGTGGCGTCGTAGTGCAGGATGCCGCGCTGGAAGCGCTGATACACGAAGTTGCGATTGTTCGGGTCGAAGGCCGGGCCGGAGATGGGCGCGCCCCAGAGCGCCAGGTTGAACAGCGGCAGCAGCTCCTCGGGGCACGCGCCGCCCCTGGCGACCTGGTCGCAGGTAATGGCCGAGAAGAAGGTCTTGCCGAAGTTGACCCGCAGCCTGTTCCACTCGTCCGGCGCGTTGGCGCGAACGAAGGCGACGATCCTGGTGTCGTAGTCGGGCTCGCCCACCTTGGGCGTGGCCGCCTTCAACGCTTCGTCCACGGCCGGGAAGGTGGAGCCATTGATCTGGGTGTAGGGCATGAGCCCCGGGTCGAGCAGGTTCATGGGCTGGACGGAGCCGTCCGGGAAGACCTGGAGCGCCTGCCGTTGGAAGAGCTGGGTCTTGAGCCCGTTGAGCGTGAAGACCCGGCTTACGGGGTAGCCGAAGTTGGCAATCCCCCCGCGCGACTGCATATAGCTCCAGACGTGGTCGTCGTCGACCCGGAAGCCCGTCTGGGGAAACAAGCGCTCATCGGCCAGGGCCACTCCCGCAGGGGGGAGGACACTCACAGCCAGCGCCAACAGGAGCACACCCACGATCAAGCGCTGCACGTCTCACCTCGTCCGTTGAACTGTGGTCGAGTTGCGGTCAGTCGCTTACAACGAACGGAACCGCCCACCCGTGACGGGGTGCGGCCCAAATCACCCGCCGGGGGGCGGCAAGACAAAGGCGAGGCATGGGGAAGCCCCCAGAGCGAAAGCACTCTGGCGAGGCCGCAGGGCCGAGGCGTCAGGGCAGCACTCACCCGAGTTTGGTATGGCCAGGGGAGCGTGGGCAACCAGTGCAAGCCGCGTGCCTGGCACCTATCGGCCTGCCTCTGCTACAATGATTTCGCCTGGCAGGCAGGCGCGGCCCCATCGTCTAGCGGCCCAGGACATCGCCCTCTCAAGGCGGAGATCGCGGGTTCGAATCCCGCTGGGGCTACCCGGAGGGGGAAGGGCGAGCACCTTCCCCTTTTTCATGCCTTCTCTGCTCCTCACGGGGATGACGCTCATGCTCCACCTCCACGATAGCGCCGGGCGCAACCACGACCAGGCGACAGGCACCAGCGTGATGGACTCCGCGTTCCGAGCCCTGCACGAGGTAGCCGTGGCCATCAGCGGCGTGCTTGATCCCGCCAGTCTGGCCCGGCTGGTCGTCGAGCGCGCCCACAACCTGCTGGGGGTGGATAGCGCGAGCCTGCTGTTGTGGGATCCCGGGACGGAGTTGCTGCGCTTGATCGTGACCGATGATCCCAACGCGACCGCCTACGATCCCTTCCGGGTGGCAGGACAGGGAATCGGGGGCGTCGCCTTCCAGCGGTGCGAGCCAGTGGTCATCGAAGAGTATCAACGCTGGGAGCATGCCTCCCCACGCGCCCTCGCCTGCGGCGTGCAGAGCGCCGCGGCGGTGCCGCTGCTGGTCAACCACCGCGCCCTCGGCGCTCTGTCGGTCCGCAGCTACACCCCGCGGCGCTTTGGGCCGGAGCAGGTGCAGCTCCTGGTCCTGTTCGCCGCCCTGGCCGGGCCGGCCCTGGAGGCGGCCCGGCTGCACGCCCAGTCGGAAGGCCAGCGGGCAGAGCTGGCCGAGCGGTATCAGGCCGTCGCCTGCGGCGTCCTGGTTCGGGACGCCGCTGGCAGCATCGTCGACGCCAACCCGGCGGCCGAGGCCATCCTTGGCTTCACCCTGGACCAGATGCGCGGCCGCACACCCGACGCGCTCTGGCCTCTCGCGCGCGAGGATGGTTCGGAGCTGCCGCACGAGCAGCGGCCAGGCACGGCTGCCCTGCGCACGGGCCGCCCGGTGCAGCACTGTACGATCCGCATTACCCGCCCGGACGGCGAGCACCGCTGGCTGCTGGACGACGCCGTGCCAGTGCTGGGGGAGCAGGGAGCGCCGGCCCAGGTCGTCTCCAGCTTCATCGACATTACCGCGCTCAAGCGGGCCGAGCACCAGACGCGCCTGGTGGCCGAGCACCTGGAGCGGCTGATCGAAGGGACCAGCGACGCCATCATCACCATGGACCTCCAGGGCCATGTTCTCTCCTGGAACCAGGGTGCGGAGCAGATGTACGGCTGGAGCCGTGAGGATGCGGTCGGTCGGATCAACCCGGCCGTTCCGACGGCGCTAGCGGATGATAGGGTGCTGCCCGTGCAGCGGGTGCTGCACACCGGCCAGCCCGTGGCCAACTATGAGACCGAGCGGCTCACCAGAGACGGACGGCGCATCCCCGTCCTGGGAACGCTGTCGCCGCTGCGCGACGAGGCGGGCCAGATCGTCGCGCTGCTCGGCATCACCAAGGACCTCAGCGCCCACAAGCGGCTGGCCGAACAGGCGCGCCTGCTGCATCTCGTGGAGGAGCGCGAGCGGATCGCCGTGGACCTCCACGATGGCATCATCCAGTCGCTGTACGCGCTCGGGCTGCGCCTGGGTGCCGTCGCGCGCAAGCTCGATGGGAACACGGCCGAGGCGCGTGAGTCCCTGCGCCAGGTGGAGGCGCAGGTCCACGGCATCATCCAGAGCATCCGCAACTTCATCTTCGACCTGCGCCCGCACGAGCTCGACACCTGCAGCCTGCGCACGGGGCTACAAACGCTGGCTGAGGAAATCCGCCTCAATGCCCTGCTTCCGGTGGAGGTCGAACTGGACGAAGGCGCCGAGCAGCAACTCGACTCGAAGGCGGTTGCCCACCTGCTGGCCATCACCCGAGAGGCCACCTCCAACGTGCTCCGCCACGCGGGCGCCAGCATGGTCTGGCTGCGGCTGGCGCGGGCTGAGGGGCAGGTTGCCCTCGTGATTCGCGACAACGGCGGTGGCTTCGACCCGCAACGGCGGGGCAGACGGGTGGGTGAGGGCCTGCACAACATGGCTGAGCGAGCCCAGGCGCTGGGCGGACGGCTGGCGATCCAGAGCCAGCCAGGGCAGGGCACCGAGATCCGGGTCGAGGTGCCAGTATCCGCGCGGATGGTGACGGCGTGACCCGGCCACGAGTGAAGCTGCTGCTGGTGGACGATCACGAGGTGGTGCGCCTCGGCCTGCGGGCGTTGTTCGCGACCGTGCCGCACTTCCAGGTGGTCGGGGAAGCCGCCAGCGCGAAGGATGCGATGGCCGAGGCCCGCCGCTGCCAGCCGGACGTGGTGGTCATGGACGTGCGGCTGCCCGACGGCAGTGGGGTGGAGGCCTGCCGCGACCTCCGCTCCGAGCGCCCGGAGGCCGCCGTGCTCATGCTCACCTCCTACGCCGACGAAGAGGCCGTGGTCGCCTCCGTCATGGCCGGCGCGGTCGGCTTCCTGCTCAAGCAGACGAAGGCCGAACGGCTGATCGAAGCGGTCGAAACCGCGGCGCGCGGGGAGTCGCTGCTCGATGCGGCGATCACTCGCACCGTGCTGGACCAACTGCGGCGGCTTGGCACGCAGCCCACGGGCGAGGCGCCAGCCCTGGCGGTGCTTTCGGAGCAGGAGCGCAAGGTCCTGCCGCTCATCGCCGAGGGCAAGACCAACCGCCAGATTGCCGAGGCGCTCTACCTCAGCGAGCACACCATCAAGACCCACGTGAGCAACATCCTCCAGAAGCTCCACCTCAGCCGCCGGGCCGAGGCCGCGGCCTTCATCGCCCGCCTCCACCAGCGCAACCCGTAGGCCCCTCCCTGCGCCGGTATCTGTTCGCACGAGAGACGATTCGCTCGTACAGGTGTGGGGCGAGCCGAGTGGCCAGACAGCGGCCCTGGGAGAAGACCGCCAGGCTCCCGTCCAGACGCTCATGAACCTCCACCTTCGCCCGAACCTCCTGAGCGCTGCATAGAGATCTAAGGATCGCTGGAGGCCCGTAGCGCGGGGGACAAGCCCCCGCGCTACGGGCCCCGTGCGCAACGATGTTTAGATCTTCATGCAACGCTCAGCAACTGGCCCGCTGGGCATCGAGCAACAGTTGCCGGGTCTGCTTGGCGAAGTCGATCGTGTTGTCCGGGGTGACGGTGCGGGTGTACTTGAAGCAGAACACCTGCTCGGGCACAAACCCTGCAGGTGGCGGGCGGTAGGCCGAGCCCGGCTGGGCTGCGGGCACGGCAAAGCGCGCGTTGCAGTGGGGGAGCAACTCGACCAGCACCAGGTTGGCCGCCGCGTACTGGTCGCGCGCCAGCGCGACCACGCGCGCCCGCACTTCGGCGGACAGGGGGTGGGCTGGCGGGCGGCCCCGATTGCCGTGGCTCAGCGCCTTGGGTCCCTCCCGTTCATACTCGGCCACCAGGCGCCGGAGCTGGCGCTCGGACATGCCCAGGGCCTCGGCGGCCGCCGACGGGCTCCAGTGCGGGGCCAGGACTTGGTTCAACCCCGTCGCTCGCTGCTGCGCTCGCGTCGTCAAGATAATCTGGTCCTCTCTCATGAGAGGACAAAATCACATGACCGTTAGCTCGGACACAATCATCCGACATCGATACAGCGCCGGGGACGGCTTGACACGAGAGGTAAACTAAGGCAACCTCTGCTACCTACCCCACCGCCTGAGCCTGGAGCGGATGATGGATTGGACACGCAAGCTGCCGGCCCCGACCGCCACCCTGATCGTAGCCGCCCTGGCCTCGAGCCTGGTCGCAGGCTGTAGCGCCGTCTCAGCCCAGCCCACTCCGACGCTGGCGCCGCCGCCAACCGCGGCCGCGGCGCCCGCGCCGCCGCCGACCCGGCCGCCTCTGGCCACGCCCGTGCCACAGGCAAAGCCAACGGCGAAGCCCACCGTGGCCAGCGCTGACGAGGCCTACGTGGTCCAGGAAGGCGACACGCTGGGCAAGATCGCCCAGCGCTTCTACAGCGACTCGGGCCAGTGGCGCCGCATCTACGACGCCAACAAGGACGTGCTCGGCGACAACCCCGACGCCATCCGGATCGGGGCGAAGCTCAGGATTCCTCCCAAGTCACAGACGTGATGGTGTAGAGTAGGAGGCTGGCGCGGTGGCGTGGTGGTCCAGCGCTGTCCGCGATCCTTCACCGCGATCACCCCCAAGCATCTTGCTGCCGGGGCTGCTGCAAACTTCTTGCTACAACTCTCGTTGTAGTACCAGCCTGTGCTGAGTGCTGAGTGGGGGCGCCAGGCCTGGCGTCCCCACTCAGCACTCAGCACTCGGCTAGTCGTCGTCGCTGTGGTCGCGGTTGCCGCCGCTTTGCTTGCCGCTCTTGGTGTCGGTGCTGCTGCCCCGATCTCCCTTCCTCGTGCTCGAGCTTGAGGCGCTGTTCCCGCTGGGAGTCGCGGTGGCCTGGCTCGTGGCCACGGCCGTGGGCGTCGCCTCGCTGGTAGGCACAGCCGTCGCAGTGGCCTGGCTGGTGGCGGCCGGCGTCGGCGTCGCCTCGCTCGTAGCCACGACTGTCGGCGTCGCGGTCGGGGCGTCGTCGCCAGCGTCGTCGTCCTCGTCGTCGTCGTCGAGCCAGACGCCCTCGAGCTGTGCCTGTTGCGCCACCCGGTGCGCCAGCTTCTCGGTGTCCTGCTCGATGGCGCGCAGGTCGCGCTTCACCTGCTTGACCAGGCTCTGCACCTGCTGCCAGCGGAGCTCAGCGGTGCCCGAAGCGGCGGTAGCGGTTGCAGCCACGGTCGGGCTCGCGGTCGGGCTCGTCGCGGCGGTAGGAGTGGCGGTGCCGCCCGCGGCGGCGAGAGCAGCATCGAGCGCCGCCAGGTCTCGCGTCAGGTTCGCCTGCGCGGCGGCCAGGTCGCTGCGCAGTTGGGCGATCTCGGAGTCGAGCTGGCCGAGCTTGTCGGCACTCGCGCTACGCGCTGCGTTCTCAGAACCCCACTCGTGGGCGAAACTCAGGCTGCTGGGCCCCAGCAGCACCGCGGCCGTCAGGACAACCCCCGCCGCCAGACAGAATCCGCTGCGCATCGTTCCGATCCTCCTTGTTCGACCGGCGCGCCCCGCACGGTCTTGCGTCTGATCCTGTTAACGGCGTCCGCTGGCCAAAAGTGTTCGGTAGTGTGATACCTCACTTGAAGGGGGCTCGGAGGAAGTCGCCACGCGCTTGCCGGGCAGCATGCTGGATCTTCGAAACGGGCTCACCCCAGAGCCCTAGGGCCGGACCTCCGCCTCGCTCGGCAGGGTCTTCAGCCGCTCCTCCAGCCGCGCCACCTCCTCCGGTGTGAGCGGGCGGAGCGGACGGGAGACGGCGGTGCTGGAGATGATCCCCCAGACGCGCAGGACGTGCTTGACGGTGGAGAAGTTGGCGCCAGTGGGCGACCCGCCACTGGCCACCTGGGAGAGGTGTTCGTACTCCAGCGCCTTCTCCTGGCAGCGCCGGGCCTCGGCGAAGTCCCCGGCCGCGGCCGCCTCGTAGCAGCGCACACACCAGCGGGGGGCAATGTTCGAGACGTTGGGAATGACCCCCGCCGCGCCTACGGCGATGGAGGCATCCATCAGCGTCCGTGTGCCGACGAAGCCGCGGAAGTCCAGTCCCCGCGCTCGCGTGGCCAGCACCAGGCGGCGGAACCAGTCCAGGTCGTTCTGGCTGTCCTTGATGCCTACCACCGTGCCCTCCTCGGCCAGCCTCAGGGCGGTGCTCAGCTCCACCTTGACCTTGACCATCTGGGGGAAGTTGTAGATCAGCAGCGGCAGGTCGATCGCCTCGCGGATGCGCCGGTAATGGGCCAGCAGTTCGTCCTGGGCCACCGGGAAGTAATAGGGCGGGGTGGCGGCCACCGCATCCGCCCCTGCCGCCAGAGCAGCCCGGCCGTGGCGCACGGCCAGCTCGGTGCCTACGTCGGAGATGGTGGCGATGACCGGCACTCGTCCCTCCGCCGCCTCCACCACCGCCTCGACGGCCCGGGCGCGCTGCGTTGCGTCCAGTGCGGGGAACTCGCCCGAGGAGCCCATGGCCCAGATCCCATGGACGCCATGCTCGATCAGCCAGGCGGTCAGGCGTCGGAGCGAGGCCTGGTCCACCTCTTCCTCGGACGTCAGGGGGGTGACAATGGGCGGAAACACACCTTTGAACGAGGCCAGATCGTGCATGGCGCCTCCGGGGCAAGTCGTAGTTGGGCCGATTATAGCGAGTGCTGAGTGCTGAGTGCTGAGTCCTGAGTCCTGAGTTTCCGACCCGGCACCGGGCCACTGGGCAGTGCCGCTATACTTGACCCGTGCCACTGCAACCTCGACGCTCACGGAACGCCCAATGAATCACTCAGGACTCAGCACTCAGCACTCAGCACTCAGCACTCAGCACTCAGCACTCACCATCGCCGAGCGGCGCGGCTTGATGGAGGTGGCGCTCGGCAGGGCGCCGGCCGACCTGGCCATTCGCAACGCGCGGGTGTTGAACGTCTTCACCGGCGAGCTGCTGGCAGGCCAGGACGTGGCGACCAGGGGCCAGCACATCGCCTACGTGGGTCCGGATGCGCGCTTTGCCATTGGCGAGCGGACCAAGGTGGTCGAGGCCGACGGGCAGACGCTCCTGCCGGGCTTCATCGACGGCCACACCCACCTGGCGACCCGCTACGGGGTCGAGGAGTTCGTGCGCTACGCGGCGCCCGGCGGTACCACCACCGTCATCACCGAGCTGATCGAACTGGCCTCGGTCTCGGGGCTGCAGGGCATCACCGCCATGCTGGACGCCCTGGTCGACCAGCCGATCGCCTTCTTCGGCACCCTGCCCCCGCTAGCCGCGCTGGCCCCGTTCATGGAGCAGCCGGCGCCGTCGCTCGACCAGTACCGTGCGCTGCTGGCGCGCGACGACGTGGTGGGGCTGGGCGAGCTGCCCTGGGGCAACCTGCTGCGCGAGGTCCTTCGACCGGCTCAGGATGAGCGGCCTCCCGCTCCTGGTGAGCTTGTCGAACCACCGGCTCAGGTCCTTCGACCGGCTCAGGATGAGCGGCTGCTGGAGCTGGTGGTCGAGACGCAGCGCGCGGGCCGGGTGGCGGAGGGCCACAGCGCGGGCGCCAGGGGGCAGCGCCTGGTAGCCTACGCCTGTGCGGGCATCGGCTCGTGCCACGAGCCGATCACCGCCGAGGAGGGGCTGGAGCGGCTGCGCCTGGGGCTGCACTGGATGGCGCGCGAGGGCGAGATCCGGCGCGACCTGGAGGCCTTCGCTCCGCTGTGGCGCGAGCAGCGGGTCGACCTGCGCCGCTTCATCCTGGCCACCGACTCGGTCGGGCCGCGCCGCCTGCTGGAGCAGGGCTACCTGGACCAGGCGGTGCGACGGGCGATCGCCCTGGGGCTGGACCCGATCAAGGCCGTCCAGGCGGTCACGCTCAACGTGGCCGAGCACTACCGCCTGGACCACCTGCTGGGCGCCATCGCCCCCGGGCGCCGGGCCGACCTGGTGCTGGCGCCGGACCTGCGCGACCTGCGCGCTGGCGCGGTCTACAGCCGCGGCAGGCTGGTCGCCCGCGACGGCGCGCTGGTGGTCGAGCCTCGCCCGACCAGCTTCCCCAGGCGGATGCTCGTCTCGGTCCGCCGCCCGCGGCTGCTCACGCCAGCCGATTTCCGCGTGCCGGCTCACGGGGCCGCCAGGGCGCGTGTGCGCGCGATCGAGCTGGTCACCCACCTGGTCACCCGCGAGGCCGAGGTGTCGCTGGCGACCGAGGCAGGCGAGGTGCGCCCCAACCCGGAGCAGGACGTGCTCAAGGTGGCGGCCATCCATCGCTCAGGCAAATCGGCCGACCTGTTCGTTGGCTTCATCCGCGGCTTCGGCTTGCGCGCGGGCGCCCTGGCCACCAGCATGGCCTGGGACTCCCAGTGCATGATCGTCGTCGGCGCCGACGAGCGCGACATGGCGCGGGCGGCGGACCGGCTGATCGACGTGCAGGGCGGCGCGGCGGTCTTTGCCCACGGCGAGCTGCTGGCCGAGTTCCAGGCGCCCATCGGGGGGATCATCAGCCCCGCGCCGTTGCCCGAGATCGTGCGCGACCCGGACGCGGTCGCGCGGGCGCTGCGCCACCAGGGCAGCCGCCTGGAAGACCCCCTGCTGGCCGCCGATGTGCTCACCACCGCCGCTATCCCCCACCTGCGGATCACCGAGCGCGGCTACGTGCGCCTGAAGGACGGGGCGCTGCTGGGGCTGTGGTTGGAGTAGGTGCTGTCCATGGATTCGGGGCACGGCTGACACGGAATCCGTGTCAGCCGTGCCCCGAATCCATGGACAGCGGTTCAGCCCCTATAATTCTCTTGCCATGCCTGCCATCGAAGACACGCTGCGCACTCTGCCGGACCAGCCGGGGGTCTACAAGTTCCTGGATGCGCGGGGTCAGTTGCTCTACGTGGGCAAGGCAGCCTCGCTGCGCAACCGCGTGCGCTCCTACTTCCAGAAGACCGACGCGCTCAGCCCCAAGGTGCAGCGCATGGTGGCCGAGATCGCCCGGATCGAGTACCTGCTGGCCGCCTCGCCCGTCCAGTCGCTCCTCTGGGAGGCCGACCTGGTCAAGAACGAGCAGCCGCGCTACAACGTCCGCCTGCGCGACGACAAGCACTACCCTTACATCCGGGTCACGCTGCAGGAGGACTGGCCGCGGATGCAGATCGCGCGGCGCATCGCCCGCGACGGGGCCAGGTACTTCGGGCCGTTCACCGACTCGACCGCGGTGCGCCAGACCATGCAGAGCCTGAGCCGCGTTTTCCCCCGCGTCCTGTGCGACTGGCCACGCACGCCCAGGACCCGGCCATGCATCTACTACGACATCAAGCGCTGCCCCGCGCCCTGCGTGGGGTACATCGACCAGGTCGCCTACCGCGACCTGGTGCAGCGCAGCGTGCGTTTTCTGGAGGGGCGGGCTCAGCCCGAGCTGGAGGCGATGCGCGCCGAGATGGAGGCGGCGGCCGAGGCGCTGGAGTTCGAGCGCGCGGCGCGGCTGCGCGATCGGCTGCGAGCCATGTCCACCGTGGTGGACCAGCAGAAGGTGATCTACGAGAGCCTGGTCGACCAGGACGTGCTCGGCCTCGCCCGCGAGCAGAGCCACGCCTGCGTGGTGGTGTTCGTCATCCGGGCCGGGCGGCTGCTGCGGAGCGAGCGCTTCCCGCTCGCGGGCGTGGACGGCGAGTCCGAGTCCGAGCTGCTGGCGGCCTTCGTCACCCAGTACTACCAGCAGACCTCCGAGCTGCCGGAGATGGTGCTGCTGCCGGCGTCGATCGAGGACGTGGAGGCGGTAGGGAGCTGGCTGGCCCAGCTCCATGGGCGGCGAGTGGAGGTGGCGGTGCCGCTGCGGGGCGAGAAGCGGCGGGTGGTGGAGCTGGCGAACGCGAACGCGCACGAGGCGCTGGAGCGGCTGAAGGCTGAGTGGCTGGCCGACGCCGAGCGCACCAGTGGGGCAGTGCTGGAGCTGCAGGAGCACCTGGAGCTGCCCCACCTACCCCAGCGGATCGAGTGCTACGACATCTCCAACACCCAGGGCGCGGCCTCAGTGGGCAGCATGGTGGTCTTCGAGGCCGGGCAGCCGAAGCGCTCGGCCTACCGGCGCTTCAAGATCAAGACCGTGGTCGGGCCCAACGACTTCGCCAGCCTGCAGGAGGTGCTGCGCCGCCGCTTCAAGCGCGCGGCTCAGCACAAGGCTGACGAGTGGGGCGCAGCCGGGGAGGCCAGTTGGGCCGAGCTGCCCGACCTGGTCATCATCGATGGCGGCAAGGGACAGCTTGGCGCCGCGCTGGAGGTGCTGCGCGAGCTGGACATGGCCGAGATTCCCACCGTGGGTCTGGCCAAGGAGCGGGAGGAGCTCTTTCGCGAGGGGAACGTGGAGCCGCTACTGCTACCCCGCAACTCGCAGAGCCTCTTCCTGGTGCAGCGCATCCGAGACGAGGCGCACCGCTTCGCCATCACCTTCCACCGTAGCCTGCGGGGCAAGCGCAGCCTGCAGTCAGCCCTGGACGAGGTGCCGGGCATCGGGCCGCGGCGCAAGCAAGCGCTGCTCAAGCAGTTCGGCAGCGTGCGCGGCCTCCGCGCCGCCAGCGTGGAGGAGCTGGCCGCCGTCCCCGGCATGACGCTCAAGACCGCCCAGGCGCTGAAAGCAGCCCTGTAGCGATTTTGGATCCAGACGCCAGATTTCGGGGTGAGCCGCCAGGGACTCGAACCCTGAACCAGCTGATTAAGAGTCCCAGGAAAGCCCTCCGTAGGCGTCCACAAACGTCCGAATGCAACTCGAAACCGCCTTGCTTCGTCCGCCCTTTTCCGCCCTTTTCCGCCCGAGTCTGCCCGTTTGGCTATCAGTTTGGCTATCAGAATGTTGCGCTGGCGAAGGCTGGAACGTTGCACGCAGAAAGGGGCGGGCAGTCCCTGCGAGCCACCCGCCCCTGCCCCCGGCCGGGGGGTCGTGGCCGGGGGGTCACGGCCGGGGATGATACTCTACCTGGCACCCGTTGGCCCCAGCCGCTCGCCGCACTCAGGACACCTCGGCCCATCGGTGGTCGCCACGAAGCCGGGCAGCGCTGCCCAGCGGTCGCAGCCGCTGCACAGGAACGTGGCGCGGGCCAGGGGGGTCACGCGGTAGCGGATGGTGGTGGTGGTCCTGGTCGGCAGGGTGCGCCGTGGTGGGTGGGTGGTCGTGCTCATTGCGTCCTTCCATAGATGTTGGGCTCTGCGGCCCGGTGGCGGTCGGAACGTGGGTGTTCCGGCCGCCACCGGGCCGCCCCCGGCCGGAGGGCACCGGCCGGGGGTGGTGCTTACTCGGTTCCCAGTACCCAGCGCTCCCAGGACGCTGCGACCTTCACCACGTCTCCGCTCCTGGCAGCATCGCGCCCAGCCAGGAAGGTAGCCGCGGCCGCCAGCAGGGCCAGCCGTCGGGCTGCCTGCTCCGGGTCGGGCTGGGGCTCGCTCGGATCCACCACGGCCAGGGCTCGAATCTGGCCGCCGTCGACCTCCACCCGTACCTGCTGGCCACGGGCAACCTGGGGCACGT
>JACQUR010000178.1 GCA_016210245.1 Chloroflexota bacterium | reverse complement strand
GAGGCGCTGGACCTGATCGAGGTCGAGTACGAGCCCCTGCCGGCCGTCTTCGACCCGCTGGAGGCCATGCGCCTGGACGCGCCGCTGCTCCAGGATCGGGTGGCGGCGGCGATGGCCCTGGGCAGGCGGGCGGTACACCTGGAGACGGGTGGCAACGTGTGCGCCACCTACCACGTGGCCCAGGGCGACGTGAACGCAGGTTTCGCCGAGGCGGACGAGGTCTTCGAGGACACCTACACCGCGCCGATGATCCAGCAGGGGCACCTCGAGCCCCACGCCGCCACCGCCTACTGGGAGGCCTCGGGCAGGCTGGTGGTTCAGAGCTGCACCCAGACCCCCTCGGACGTGCGCGCCCAACTGGCGCAGCTCTTCGACCTGCCGCACAGCCAGGTGCGGGTGATCGTCCCCTACGTCGGCGGCGGCTATGGGGCGAAGATCTACCTGAAGCTGGAGCCGGTGGTGGCGGCGCTGGCCCGCAAGGCCCGCCGCCCGGTCCAGTGGGTGCTGACCCGCGAGGAGGTGTTCCTGACTATCGTCCGCCACGCCTCGGTGGTGCGCCTCAAGACCGGCGTCAAGCGCGACGGAACTCTCGTAGCCCGCCAGGCCGAGGTGATCTTCGACACCGGCGCCTACGCCGACATCGGCCCGCGGACGATGAAGAAGGGCGGCTACTGCGCCAGCGGACCCTACCGCATCCCGCACCAGGACCTCAGCGCGTACTGCGTGTACACCAACAAGCCCTCGGCCGGCGCCTTCCGTGGCTTCGGCATCCCCCAGGTGTGCTGGGCCTACGAGTCCCAGATGGACGACATCGCCCGTCGCCTCGGCCTCGACCCGCTCGAGCTGCGCCTGCAGAACCTCGTCCGCGAGGGCGACACCTTCGTCACCGGCGAGCGCCTGGTCGCCGTCGGCGTGGCCGCCTGCCTCCAGCAAGCCGCCGAAGCCATCGGCCTCCGCAGTGCTGAGAACGAGAGCGCAGATTTGAGATTGCAGAGTGCAGATTGGAGCCACTCTGCACTCTGCAATCTCAAATCTCAAATCAACCGCACTCAGCACTCAGCACTCGTCCGCGGCAAGGGCCTGGCCTGCATGATCAAGAGCACTGTTACCCCCTCCAACTCCGCCGCCAGCGTGCGGATGAACGCCGATGGCTCGGTGCAACTGCTGGCCAGTAGCGTGGAGATCGGCCAGGGACAGACGACCGCCCTGGCCCAGGTCGTCGCCGAGACGCTGGGCGTCCCCATCGACCAGGTGAGCGTCAGCCTCCCGGATACGGATGCCACCCCCTACGACCACGGCACGCTCTCCAGCCGCACGGTCTTCTTCACCGGCAATGCGGCCCGCCAGGCCGCGCTCCAGGTGCGCGCCCAGGTGCTCCAGGTAGCTGCGCGGGCGCTGGAAGCGGCGGAGCAGGACCTGGAGATCGAGGATGGGGTGGTGCGGGTACAGGGCGCCCCCGGGCGCCGCCTGACCCTGGCCCAGGTCTTCCAGGCCCGCTTCGGCACGGCCGTGGGCAGCTTCTTCGGCAGCTACGACTTCCAGACCAGCGGCGGGCTGGACCCCGTGACTGGCAAGGGCAAGGCCTCGGACTTCTGGTTCTTCTCGGCTGCCAGCGCCGAGGTGGAGGTGGATGTCGAGACCGGCAAGGTGCGAGTGCTCAACGCCGTCACCTCCGTCGACGTTGGCAAGGCCCTCAGCCCGCACCAGTGCGCCCTCCAGAACGAAGGCTCGATGCTGACCGCGCTCGGCTCGGCGCTGTTCGAGGAGCTGGTCTTCGATAACGGCCAGCCCGTCAACGCCACCTTCCTGGACTACATGCTGCCCTCGATGGAGGACTTCCCCGACTCGTTCCAGTCGCCGCTGGTCGAAACCCCTCATCCCGAAGGCCCCTTCGGCGCCAAAGGCATCGGCGAGGCTGCCCTCGGCCCGGTCGCCCCCGCCATCGGCAACGCCGTGGCCAACGCCCTGGGCGGCGTGCGCCTCAAAGACCTGCCGATGCGGCCGGATCGGGTGCTGGCGGCGCTGCGAGAGCAGGGAAGCAAGGACCACTGACGACAGCGTGACCGTGCTCTTCGAGACGGTCGGCTACTGGGTTATCGGCAGGGGAGGAGAACTCCACTCTGGACAAGACGGCAGCAATGGCGAGTATGCCGCTGCCGCCGTTCGTAGCCCGGCTCGCGCCATACTTCAGCGCGTTGGCTCGCACTACCCGTAGGCTCAGGCTTCAGGGCAATCTGCGGCCTCAAGGAACCGTTTGTGTTCTCCCAGCATCATCTCCCAGAAGGACCGGTACCTGATGGCACCGAGGAGCCAATGCGCCAGAAACCACGCCTCCCACTCCTCATCGCGAGTCATCACCTGCGGATTGAGGAGGTAGACCTCGGTGTCCCACACCTCGCTCAGTTGGAGAGTTTCCGGGAGGTACTCGCATCGAATACGCGCAGGGTCTTGTCCGTGACCATACACAAAGTACTGCTCGTCGGGGACAGAGAATGGCCCTCCTTGGGACCGCGCGCCTCGGAGCCAAGCATCGATCATGTCTTGGTTGTGGGTGCGAAACCAGTCGATCTCATAGGTGGACAAGAACCTGGGAACGAACAGTCCTGTCCTCCTCCAGCCGTTCGTAACCTTCAAGAATGCCTGGTAGGAGGCGGGCAGCCTGGTACCCAGCCGGGCCTCCGCCGCCGCAATCTCTTCATCAGTGGCGGGGGGGTATCCGAGCCACCCGGAGTTGCTGACCTCTGGTGGCAGGTCCTTGGCGATTGTTGGACAGCGGAGCGCGTCTCTGCTCCACTGACCCAGTAGGTCCTCCCAGTTGAATGTCGGCATTTGTGCCTCTTAACGCAGGTGGTGCTGCGCTGTTGGCTGGAGCCACAGATCCTCGCAGACGGGCGAGGCAGCGCCGCGATAGTTCACAGTTTCACCAGGCAGCCATTCCATCCTCGCCTGCGGGTTCCACATCGCGAGGTGCAACCGCCGGCGGCACGCGCACCGGCCAAGGGAACGGAGCCAGCGGCGGCCTTGGAAACCGCACGACCACCGTGAACTTATCTCCATCCCTGAGGTTGTTGCGCACCACGAACGACCCTATCGCACCGCCCTGCCGATTCTGCTCGTAAACGGGAACCGGCGCTGTGGAAGCTGCTCGCCCAAGCGCGCTCAAGCTCCCGTCCCCTCCCTCGTATGTCGAGGCGAACGGGTACTCGTCACAGCTCATGCCCGGGTACGTGCCCCGCGGGCAAACGCTATTGCGCCTTCTTGTTTGTCTCTGTAGAGGTAGTCGGTCGTGCTCGTGGTCCAGGTCATGCCGCTCTGGATCCTGACCGTCTTCTGGGTGCGCTTGCCATCCCCGTCGTACCGGTACGTCGCCCGGCCCGCCTCCCATTGCCAGTCCCATTGGCGCCCGGTCCGCGCTACTATCGACGCCGTGCGCCGCCCCGAGCCCAAACAACTCGGGTTGTTCGCCGACCCCGATCTGCCGCTGTGCGAGGCCGTCAGGTTCTACCAGCACGAGCAGGACTGGGCGAATCGGTGGTATGACGATCCTCGCCCCGGACCTGCCAGGCGCCGCGCAGACGGCTTCGGCCACGCAGTCACTTCAGGCGCTCTTGCGCTTCCTCAGCGCCATCTCGGAACTGAAATCGCTCGACCGAGTCGCCTTCTCGACCGATGCCGTTCCCATGGATGTTTGGGTGGTCTTGAAGGACGATGTGGCTGAGGATGCCGACATGGTCTACGCGGCAGAGGAGGAATACGCTCGAACCACGGGCGTTCTTCCTATCGATGTCCATGTCATCAGGAGGACACCCACCGATGCTCGCCAACATGCACAGCATACTACAGAACCATGTCTCGCTCACGGTCAGTGGCATCGACCGGATCTACCTCAATGGTTACGTCCCGAAGCTCCAGACGTCCGGGCAGTTGTGCTTCTTCCTTCGGGACCATCTGGGCTACCCAATCCCCTCGCCGGCCCTGTTCCGCCCCATGCATGACCGGTTCGTCCGTGCAGTGCAGGATTGCGCGGCCGAGCGACAGATTCCCGTGGTCCACTTCGAGCGAGGCCAGAGGCAAGACGCTATCGCCGCTGGCTACCGGGCACGCTTCACCGAGCCTGAGGGCATGGTCCTGATCGGAGTGGCCCAAGAACGGGCGATCTCCTCGATAAGGCCGAAGCCCCAGGAGCGGAAGGCCGCGCCCTGCGGACCGAGACCACCAGCAACGACCCCGCCGACTTCTACGCCCGGAAGGGGCTGTCTCACCTGCCCTACTTGCGTGCTGCTGGTGCCCAGGTCAACCGCAAGCTGCTCGCGGCTGAGCGCATCAGTCAGTCCTGCGTGGCCCTTTTCTCCACCAAGGTCTATCTGCGCATCTTGCGCCCCGGGTGGGCCGCCCTCACGCCGGACCCAGACACCATCCCGCGCCCCTTGGCTGAGGCCCTTCTTCGGGCAGATGCCGAAGTCAAGAGCCTCTGCGACGCTGCCACCCTGGAGTCCGCCGCCTAACCTTGACTCGATCGTCACGGAGTTGCCTATTGAAGGTGTCTAGTCATAGGATCGGACGGTGGGGGTGAAGCATACGCCCTGGATACACGGACAGCGGAAGTCTGCTACGTCATAGTCCCGTTCGTGGGCATGAGCCCGGATGACGCCATACCCTATGGGCGGACATTCTTCGAGTTCTTGGAGCATGTTGCTCGTGGAGAGTAGGGAAGAGCGGATTCCTGGGCCGCCGCCTCACTCCCCGTGACACGGACCGCGCTTGCCTTGCGTGACGTAGAAGCGGTGTGTGCTGGACGGATGCGACACTACCGTCCGTGACAGCCGGTGAGAGGGTAGGAAGACAGCCAAGGGCTGCCGCGGTGTACGTCGGAAGGGCAATCGGAGGGTAGCCTGTCCAGAACGGTACGGCGGTTGCGCTGCTGAACGGGCTGGACCCGTACCAGCCGCCTGGCTGCGGGCGATGGCGGGCGCCCCTGGCGTAGCGATTCCCTCGGACGGGTTCGAGGGGCTCTTCGGGCGCTACATCCAGCCGCCTTCCTCCGCGCCGCCCATCAGCCCGCTCGTGCCGTTGGGGCTGTCCCGCGCCGATCCCCGAAAACCGACAGCGGAAAGGACTCAAACCGCGGGCGGGCTGTGTCGCCTGAGGCAAAGTCCCCAGGCCGCAACAGGGGGCAGCACCCTCGCACCCCGTCGTCCGGAGCGGCTAGAATACGGGGCGGCAGCACACTGGTCCTGGGTGAGGAGACGTGTACCACGGAGTCACGGAGTCCTCTTAGAAGGGGCCCTCCGCCCGGTGGAGGAGGCTCGGCCCAACGTGCTGATCCTGGAGCTCGCGCTGCCCGACGTGGGGGGTATCGCCCTGGTCCAACAGGTGCGTGCCTCCCATTCCGATGGGTCTCTCAACCCGCGCATGGCCCCACACTGAGACCAGGGCGCGACCCAGAGGGGCACGGTGAGCGCGTCTCCCGGAGAGGACCATGCACTGCGGAGGCACGGAGAGTGTAGATTTGAGCATGCAGCGTGCAGATTCACTCTGCACGCTGCATGCTCAAAGGCTCGCCCGTGCCACCGGGGAGCGGCCGAGCGGAGAGGAGTGGAGGGCGATGTCGACAGCGCGCCAGCCCGAGGAGACGGGCAGCAACCAGCTCACCGTGGTAGCGGCGGGCGCCGCTCGGCTGGCCCTGGACGAAGCCAGGGAGCGGGGCATGGCAGTGGCGGAGGCTGCTCCGGGCATCGCGCGCGCCGCGATCGCGGCGGCGCTGGAGCTCGGCGGCGACGAGGCCGAGGAGGCCGTCTGCGCCGGGGTCCGGGGCGCGCTGGAGGCGGTGCGTGACGGGGGAGAGCACCTGGAACCCGTCGCCCGCGCCGTGGTCCGAGCCGGCTTGGACAGCGCGGCAGAGCTGGCACTTGACATAACGGAGCTGGCCCAGGGGCTGGCCAGGGAAGTGGTCCACGTGGCGGCCGCGGCGGGCAGCGACCTGTCCGCGATCGCGCGCGAGGTGGTGGGCGGCGCGGTGGACGCGGCCCGGGAAGTGGACCTCGCTCCCGAGGACACGGCCTCGGCGGCAGCCACGGGCGCGATCGAGGCGGCTGGCACGCTCGGTGCTGGCGAGGCGCAGCAGGTCCGAGTCGCGGTGGCCGGTCCTATCGCTGGGGTGGCGGTGGTCCTCAGGGAGCCGACCCGCCACGAGCCAGAGCCGGTCCACCGCGAGCATCCCGGCCACCACCAGCCTGAGTGAAGGAGTGCCTGAGCAGGAGTGAGCTATCTGGATACCCCCCTCATCTACAACCTCTTCCCGCGCCTGGCGGGGCGCATGGACCGCTGGCCCGCGCACGCCGAGCGGGCCGCGGCCCTGGGCTTCAACTGGCTGTACCTCAACCCCATCCAGTATCCCGGGTTCTCGGGCAGCCTGTACGCCATCAAAGACTACTTCCGTCTGAATCCGGCCTTCCTGCCCGCAGGCAGCGCCGACGATCGCCTGGAGGCGATTGTACCCACGCTGGGGGCGATGGCCGAGCTCGGCCTCCACCCGATGGTCGACCTGGTCATCAACCACACCGCCCGGGACTCCGAGCTGGTGCAGGAGCACCCCACCTGGTACCTACGCGACCCGCACGGGAACGTGCAGAGCCCCTTCGCCATCGACCCGGCTGACGCCCGGAAGATCACGGTCTGGGGCGACCTGGCCGAGATCGACAACGCCGCCTCGCCCGATCGCGCCACCCTGTGGGCGCACTGGGCTCGCCTGGTCGAGCGGCTCCTGGAGCTGGGCTTCGAGGGCTTCCGCTGCGACGCCGCGTACAAGGTCCCGGCCGCGCTGTGGCGCTCCCTGGTGGAGCGGGCCCGGCAGGTGAAGCCGACGGCGCGGTTCTTCGCCGAGACCCTGGGCTGTACGCTGGAGCAGACCCGCGCGCTGCGGGACTCGGGCCTGCACTTCTTCTTCAACAGCTCCAGGTGGTGGGACTTCCACGCCGAGTGGTGCCTCGAGCAGCACCGGGAGTTCGAGGCCATCCCTTCCATCTCGTTCCCTGAATCGCACGACACCGAGCGCCTGGCCGCGGCCAGCGGGGGCAGTGCCGCGGTCCAGCGCCAGCGCTACGCCTTCGCCGCCGTCTTCTCGGCCGGGCTGATGCTGCCCATCGGCTACGAGTTCGGCTTCCGCAAGAAGCTGGACGTGGTGGCCACGCGCCCCGAAGACTGGGAGCAGCCGAGTTTCGATCTGCGCGCCTTCATCGCGCGCGTCAACCAGCTCAAACGGGAGACGCCGCTCTTGCAGGGCGAGGGCAAGCTCCAAGCTCTGACCCCACTCTCCTGGGAGGTGCTGGTGCTGGAACGACGCTCCGAGCAGGCGCCCGGCCAGGTAGGCTGGATCGTGCTCAACAAGCATGCGGGCGAGCCCAGGACGCTGGACCTGCCGGGGGTGTGCGGCGAACTGGGCGGGGCGCGCCTGGTGCGGGTGTGCCGCGATCAGGCTCCCTCGCACGGAGAGGCCGTGCCGCAAACCCTGACCCTCGACCCGGCCGAGCTGGTGCTGGTGCTGGCGGGGGGAACGTAGCGGCACGGCAGGCGGAGTGCAGATTTGAGATTGCAGAGTGCAGATTGAACTCAATCTGCACTCTGCAATCTCAAATCTGCACTCCGCAGAGTAGTGTGGCGAGTGGACCGTGAGGCCTGAGCAGGATTCGAGCGTGAGGGGCGCTCCCTGGCACCTCGACATGGGCGCCCGGCCCGTGGCCGGAGGGGTTCGGTTCCGCGTGTGGGCCACTGCGGCCAGTCGGGTGGAGGCCGAGCTGCACGGAGCGGCGAAGCGCTACGTCCCGATGGAACTGGGCGGCGATGGCGCCTGGGAGGCGACCGTGCCGGGCTGCGGGCCGGGCACGCGCTATAAGTACCGCCTGAACGAGCAGACGTCCTTCCCCGACCCCTGCTCCAGGAGCCAGCCCGAGGGCGTCCACGGGCCATCGGAGGTGCTGGACCCCGAGGCCTACTCCTGGCACGACCGGAGCTGGCCTGGCCTCGACGCCCGGGGGCTGGTGCTCTACGAGTGCCACGTGGGGGCAGCCACACCCGAGGGAACCTTCGACAGCCTGATCGGCCAACTGGACCGCCTGCGAGCCCTGGGTATCGGCGCCCTGCAGGTGATGCCCGTGGCCGAGTTCCCGGGTCGCCGCAACTGGGGCTATGACGGCGTCTACCCCTACGCGCCGACCGCCACCTATGGCGGCGCGGCCGGCCTCAAGCGCCTGGTGGACGCCGCTCACCAGCGGGGGCTGGGGGTCATCCTGGACGTCGTCTACAACCACCTGGGCCCGGAAGGGAACTACCTGCGCCAGTTCTCGCCGGACTACTTCACCAGCCGCTACCAGACCCCCTGGGGCGACGCGGTCAACTACGATGGCCCGAACAGCCACTGGGTGCGCAAGTACGTGATCGACAACGCCCGCTACTGGGTGCAGGAGTACCACCTGGATGGGCTGCGCCTGGACGCCGCGTTCAAGATCCACGACAGCTCCCAGCCCCACGTGCTCCAGGAGCTCACCCAGGCCGTGCGCGCATGCCTGGCGCCCGAGCGGCCAGCGGTCCTGGTCGCGGAGACGAGTGAGAACGAGGTGTACTACTGCCTGCCCACCAGCTCGGGTGGCTACGGCTTCGACGCCGCGTACGCCGACGACTTCCACCACGCGCTGCGCCGCTATCTCACGGGCGACCACGAGGGCTACTACCAGGACTACCAGGGCACCCTGGCCGAGGTGGCGCGGATCATCAACCAGGGGTTCCTGTACGAGGGCGAGTGGTCGCGCTTCTGGGGGGCGGCCAGGGGCACGCCGGCGCGCCAGCAGCCGCCCTGGCAGTTCCTGTACTGTCTCGAGAACCACGACCAGGTCGGCAACCGCGCGCTTGGCGATCGGCTGCACCACGCCCTGGACCTGGACCGCTACCGCGTCGCCTCGGCGTTGCTGCTGCTCGTCCCCTACACTCCCCTGCTGTTCATGGGCCAGGAGTTTGCCGCCTCGTCGCCCTTCCAGTACTTCACCGACCACGGCCCGGAGCTTGGCCGCCTGATCGCAGCGGGGAGGCGCCAGGAGTTCGCCGCCTACGCGGCCTTTGCCGACCCCGCTTCGGCCGCGCGCATCCCCGATCCCCAGGCCGAATCCACGTTCCTCGGTTCCAGGCTGAAGCTCGATGAGCTGGCTCGCAGCCCGGGCGTGGAGGTGCAGCGACTCTACCAGGAGCTGCTGCGCCTTCGGCGCGACGACCCGGTGCTGGCCCGGCAGGACCGCCACGCGGCGCGGGCCCAGGCCCTCTCAGCCGACCTGCTCGCCCTGCACGGCTGGCACGGAGACGAGCACCGCCTGCTGCTGGCCAACTTCGGCGCGGCGGCCGAGGTCCGAGTCTCGGACTTCCTGGGCGGGGGCGTCCCGAGCGGCTGGCGGCCTCTGCTCGACACCAACGAACTGCGCTTCGGCGGCCGCGGCGCGCTGGCCGCCGCACAGGGCGGGCGGGTCGCCGTTCCCGCGCGCTCGGCGGTGCTGCTGGCGACCGCTACGAGTAGCCGTGCCGGACTTCGAGCCTCGGGCGTTTCGTGAAGCGGTCCACAACGCTCTGATCCACCGCGATGGCACGCAGCTCGGTGCGATCCACGTGCAGTAGCTTGATGATCGAATCGAGATCAGTAATCCTGGCGGCTTCGTCGAAGGCGTGCGGTTGGACAATGCGCTATCTGGCAGCTTCCGTTTCCAGACCCGCCCGGTTGATAACGCATGCGTCTAGCTGCATGCCCGGCTTCAGCCCGAGGAGACGGTAGACTGTGACGGGCGCAGCGCGCCCCTTGACCGGGGTGGTCACCGGCGGCCCCACCACGACCCAGCCAGCCACCCGCTGGTAGGTGTCTGCGCTGATACAGATGTCGTTGCCCAGTTCCTTGGTCAGGCTCTCCAGGCGGGCGGCTACGTTCACCGTGTCGCCGATGGCCGTGTACTCGAGCTTCTTCCCCTCCGCGCCAATGTTCCCTACAACGGCGGGGCCAGTGTGGATGCCGATCCCCATGCGCAGCACATGGCGAGGCTGAGCAGCGCAACCTCGGGCACGTAGTTGAGCGCCCGACGCTGGAGGGCCGCCGGGATGGAGTCGGTTCTGCCCGTGGCGATCCGCCCGCGGTAGGATGCCAGCAGTGGCCCGAACCGACGGTTGGCGTACGCGATCCCCAGGCCGAACGTCAGCAGCAGGACGCCAGCGAAGATGCCAGCGCCAACGCCAGAGACACCGCGCCAGGGCGTGGTATCGGCCGGCAGCGGGTCGAGCACGGTGAAGTAGGCAAAGATGAGAAGGGCGCCGGCCAGGTTCGCCCCCAGCGTCACACCGCCGAGCCAGTGGTTGAGCTGCTCCTCGGTTGGTCCGGCGCTGGACACTGGCGGGTGGGTTACCACATTGTATCCCTTGATCGCGAGCCATTCCGCTGCCTGCCAGCCGTAGGGTACTCCTGGCGTAGTGGCGAGGCAAGGGCAGGCACAACCGAATTCAAGTGCTTGCGCCGCGCGGAGCAGGTGGGTATACTATGGGCGTAGGCGGAAGTGGCGCAGTGGTAGCGCATCTGCTTCCCAAGCAGAGGGCCGCGGGTTCGAATCCCGTCTTCCGCTCCCAGCCCCGATTTCACGCCAGAAATCGGGGTTTTTCGTTGGGAAAATCAGTCCCGCGTGTCCCTGTTTTTTCGGAATTCCCCTTTGTCCGCCGGGCAATGAGTCGCTCATGCAGCGCTGGCGCTTCCTGGAGGGGACGGGCCTGACCACGGTGGGCGACTTCACCGAGCACGCCATCAACCTCTATCGGGCGCATCTGAAGGAGCAGCGCTACGCCGAGAACACCCTCGCCAACCGCCTGCGCTCAGTCAAGGCTTTCGGCCGCTGGATGGGGCAATCGGGCTGGACCGAGGGAGAGGGGCGCGGGCGCCCGAAGAAGCGTGCCTGGAGGCGCGAGACGTTATCGGAGTGTAGTTGGCGGACACCAGTAGCACATCCAATTCCTCAGGCTCCAGGTCCAAGACCGTCCCCAACCGGATTAGCACGTCGCGGGAGGAGGTAGCCACCCCGCTATTCAAGAACTGATGTTTTGATAGAAGCCGCGGCCCGATGGACTGGAGTGCGAGTGGGTCACAACCTTGTCACAGCATAGCGTCTGGCGCTGGACCGTTGGGTGAGGAGGGGGTATGCCTCCTGGAGCAAGGAGGCGGACGAGATGGCCAGGCGGACGGAGGGCGCGGAGGCGGCGCGGGAGCGGGTGATCGGGCGGT
>JACQUR010000013.1 GCA_016210245.1 Chloroflexota bacterium | reverse complement strand
GGCCAGGGGCGCTAGCGCCCCTGGCCACGAGGCACTTCCTGATCATGACCTTGGCTTACTCCCTCGTCGGTTGCGGCTCTGGCCCCTCTCGCTGGGATTCTGCAACGGCGCCGTAACAGGCCCGTTACGGCGCCGTCACAGCCGCGCGATACGCTCCTCTTGAGGGTATCTGTGAGGGCCGCGTGGGCCGCCCGGCTGCACGTGGCGACGAGGGAGGAGCATGCATAGTCCACAGGCCCCGGCGCTCGCGCCAGGGGGCCGGCCTCAGCACGCGCTCGGCCGGCTGGTGTACTCGCCCGCGCGAGCCTACAGGCTGCTGCGGCTGGTGGTCGTGGCGGTTGGGATCGGGCTAGGGCTGGCTCTGCTCGGGCAGACCGTTGCGTCTTTGACGCCGCCGCACGTCTACGACAAGGACTTCCTGGCCGTGTACGTGCTGGCCCGAGCTGTCGCTGATGGGACGGACCCCTATCTGCCTCTTCCAATCCTGGTCGAGCGCTACCTGGATGTCGTGCCGGCGGTGCCGTTTCCCCACCCATCACCCCATCCCCCTACCGCGGGAGTGCTAT
Organism: Chloroflexota bacterium; assembly: GCA_016210245.1. Lineage (GTDB taxonomy): Bacteria > Chloroflexota > UBA6077 > UBA6077 > JACQUR01 > JACQUR01. The sequence goes on along the minus strand of JACQUR010000013.1, from coordinate 20,663 downwards.
TCCTGCCGTTTGCCCAGCTCGAATATCCGCTGGCCGCCACGGTGTGGTTGGGAGTGGAGCTCGCCTTCCTGATAGCCGCGGTGTACCTGCTGGCCCGCTCGGCGGGTGCGCGGCTCTCACCCTGGGGCACGCTGGCCCTGGCCACGGCGCTGATCGCCTGGCACCCCTTCCGCGAGGACTTGTTCTATGGGCAACTGATGGTGCTGCTGCTGTTCCTGCTCGCAGGAGCGCGAGCCGCGCTCCTGTCAGGTCGGCCGCTCCTGGGTGGCACGCTGGTGGGAGTCGCCATGCTGGTCAAGCCAGTCCCGTGGCCACTCCTCCTGTTGTTGGCTCTGCGCAGGGATTGGCGCGCCCTTGGGGCCTCACTCTCCACCATCCTGCTCGGCTACCTGGCTGCTGGCTGGGTAATCGGCCTCGACCGCGTGGCCAGCTACTTCACCCACGCACTCCCCACAGTGAGCGAGGCCTACCGAGCCTCCTTGACGAATCAGTCGCTCTGGACCATCGGCTGGCGGCTGTTCGCTGGCACGGATTCGGGAGCGTTCCAGGCGGTCACCGCCCCTCCCCTGATTGAATCCGAAGCTGCTGCCATCTTCGTCTCGGTGGCCGTACCGACGCTAGCGCTGCTGCTTGTCTGCCTGGCAGTGCGCAGGCGCAGCCTCGACGCCTCGCTCGACCTCGTGGTCTGCCTCAGCATCGTAGCCAGCCCGATCGCCTGGACCCACTATCTCACCCTGGCAGCCATCCCTGCTGCGCAAGTGGTCCGCCGGCTCGCAGACCGTCGTCTGACAGCAAGACAGACGGTCGCCGCGCTCCTGGTGGCCGCGCTGCTGCTGGTTTCGGCCCTCAACTCGCTGCTCCTCGCATTCTTCGTCGCTGGCCTATCGCCTCAGCCGGGTGCGATCTCCGTGCTGCCGTTCGCGTCCGCGTTGCTGACCTTGATCCCCGCGCTGAGCGTGGTCGCGCTGGGCTGGCTGGTAGCAACGACAGATTCAGTGAAGAGGTACGCATGAAGCTGCCCGCGTTGCTCTCCCGCCATAGCAAACGCCAGGTTGTCGGCCGGGTGCAGGCCACGCCCGGCGAGGTAGCCCCGTCGGATCGTGCGTCCCAGCACCCGCTTGGCCGGCTGGTGTGCTCGCCCTCGCGCCCCGCCAGGCTGCTGCGACTCGCGGTCGTAGTGGTTGGGGTCGGTCTGGGCCTGGCTTCCCTGGCGCAGACGCTTGTGTACTTGCAGCCGCCGTACGTCTACATCCGGGATTTTCTGCAAGAGTACCTGCTCGCCCGGGCTATCGCGGACGGCACCGACCCCTATCTTCCTGTTCAGGCACTGGCCGAGCGCTACGTGAGCGATCTTGCGCTGGCAAGCGAGCTTCCAGTGGCAGTGTTTCCCCATCCAACGCCACATCCCCCCACGGTAGGAATCCTGTTCCTGCCCGCTGCGCTGCTCGATCACAGATTGGCCGCCATGCTCTGGTTTGGTCTCGAGCTCGCCCTCCTGGCAGCCGTCGTGTACTTACTGGTTCGCCCCGCAGGTGCATGGCTCTCGCTCTGGGGCATCCTGGCGCTGGCGACGGCGCTGCTGGGCTGGCATCCGGTTTGGATGGAGCTGCTCGTCGGACAGTTGATGCTGCTGATCCTGCTCGTGCTCGCGGGCGCGCGTCTCGCCTTGCTGTCGGGCCGCCAGGTTCTGGGCGGCGTGCTGCTCGGGTTTGCCATGCTCGTCAAGCCTGTCACATGGCCCCTGCTCCTGCTGTTCGCGTTGAGAAGGAACTGGCGCGTCCTGGGTGCATCAGTCTCCACCATCGTGCTGGGCTACGTGGTTGCCCTCGTAGCTATCGGTCTCGGTCCTATCGCCAGGTACTTCACGCAAGTGCTCCCTGCAGTGGCCAATACCTACCAGGAACGTCCACTCAACCAGTCGCTCTGGACTTTCGGCTGGCGGCTGTTCGAGGGAACAACCTGGACGAAGTTTCTCGGGGGCGGCACCTGGCCCCCTCCGGTCGAGTCTGAGCTCGCCGCGCGTGTCGTCTCGGTGGCCGTGCCGGCCCTGGCGCTGCTGATCGCCTGCCTGGCGGTGCGCAGGCGCGGCCTCGACGCCTCATTGGCCATCATGGCGTGCCTCAGTATCGTGATCAACCCGATCGCCTGGGAGCACTACTTTGTGCTGGCGATCATCCCGGCGGCTCAGGTGGTCCGCTGGCTGCTGAAGCACCGCCTGCCTCGGCGAGAGACGAATCTGGCGCTCCTGGTAGCTGCGCTGCTGGTGGTTTCGCCTGGCGACTGGGCACGCCTGGGGCACCTGGTTGCTTCCCAGACACTCCAGCCGGGGGGACCCCTTGTGCTGCGCTTCGCACTCGCCTTGTTGCCCGTGATGCCTGTGCTGGCAATTGGGGCGCTGGGCTGGCTGGTGGCGATCTTCGACGGCACAGTCCCGCGATTCTCCCCTGCACCGATGCGTCCGGGGGAGGTCGGTGTTCCGTCCGTGGGGTCAGGAAGCGTGCTCGCTCAAACACGGATTCAGTGAGGAGACGCCCATGAAACTATCCGTCGTGATCCCCTGCTACAACGAGCGCCATACCATCCGCGAGATCATTCGCCGGGTGCAGGCGGCGCCCTTCGACAAAGAGATCATCGTCGTCGACGATGCCTCGACCGACGGCACCCGCGAGGTGCTGGCCTCCCTGGCCGACGAGAACCTGGTCGTGCTCTCCCACGAGCGCAACCAGGGCAAGGGCGCCGCCCTGCGCACCGGCTTCGCCCAGGCCATGGGCGACGTGGTGCTGGTCCAGGACGCCGACCTGGAGTACGACCCGGCCGACTACCCCCGCTTGCTGCAGCCGATCCTGGATGGATTGGCCGACGTGGTCTACGGCTCCCGCTTCCAGGGCGGCCCGCGGCGGGTCCACCTCTACTGGCACGAGGTCGCCAATCGGCTCCTGACCCTGCTCTCCAATGCCACCACCAACCTGAACCTGACCGACATGGAGACCGGCTACAAGGTCTTCCGCCGCGAGGTGCTCCAGGGCCTCCGCCTGGAATCGACCCGCTTCGGCTTCGAGCCGGAGATCACCGCCAAGATCGCCCGCCGCCGCTGCCGCGTGTACGAGGTACCGATCGCCTATCGCGGGCGCGACTACGACGAGGGCAAGAAGATCACCTGGCGGGACGGCGTGCGGGCAGTAGGCCAGATCCTGAAGTACGCGGCCCTCAGCGACCTGGAGCACGGGCACGAGACGCTGGAGACGATAGACGGGCTCGCCCACTACGGCCGCTGGCTGTGGCAGAGCATCGAGCCCGACGTGGGCCAGTGCGTCCTGGAGCTGGGCTCGGGCACCGGCGGGATGACCCGCTTCCTGACCCGCCGCCGCTTCCTGGTGGCCAGCGACGTGTATCCCATCTACCTGCGCCAGTTGCGCCAGCGCTACCACTCCTGGGATGGGGTCGAGGTGTGCGAGCTGGACCTCGACCAGGAGCAGTGGCTGGGGCTGCCTGAGGCGCCCTACGACACGGTGGTGGCGGTCAACGTGCTCGAGCACATCCAGGATGACGGTCGGGTGCTGCGCAATGCCTACGACCTGCTCCAGCCCGGCGGCAAGGCCGTGCTGTTCGTGCCGGCCGGCCCGCAGCTCTTCGGGCAGATCGACGCGGCCATCGGCCACCACCGCCGTTACAGCCAGCCCGAACTGCGCGCCCGACTGGAGGCGGCAGGTTTCGAGGTGACCCGCTGCCAGCCCCTGAACGTCCTGGGCATGGCCGGCTGGTATGCCAACAGCCGCGTGCTGAAGCGCCGCACGGTGCCGAGTTTCCAGGCGCGGCTGTTCGACCAGATCGTCCCCCTCCAGGCCAGGCTGGAGGCGCGGCTCTCGCCACCCACCGGGCTGTCGCTGGTAGCAGTGGGGCGCAAGCCGGAGGCGAATGGTTCCATTACAAACCCGTAGGGGCAGGCCCCTGTGCCTGCCCCGCCTGCAGACGAGGGGATGGAGGGGCGGACCTGCGCGTCCGCCCCGCCATCCGGGCTCCAACCCCGCCGGGTGACGAGACTTGGAGACGGGGCGGACACGCAGGTCCGCCCCTGCGGCGACACGCACGTTGTTCTGGCCGTTGGCACCAGAGGGAGGACAATCGCAATGGCACGATCAACCTGGGTGGCCGAGGCGGAGCACCGTCGGGGCGACTCGCCGGGTCGCCCCGACGAATCTGTGAAGAGCAGCGAGCGGCTGGGGCTGCTGGCCAGGCCGGGTGTGCGGACGGCGCTGCTGGTGGCGCCTCTGCTTTTCCTCATCTTCTTCGGCCACTTCTTCGCCAACACGGACCCGGACTACTGGTGGCACGTGCGCACCGGGCAGTACATCTACGAGACCGGCACCGTGCCTCGCGCGGATATCTACTCCTACACCATTGTGGGCCAGCCCTGGGTGGCCCACGAGTGGCTGGCGGAGTTGCTGTTCTACCTGGTGCAGCGGAACCTCGGCTATGTCGGCAACGTGGCCCTATTCGGGCTGCTCGCTGCGCTCACCTGGCTGGCGGTCTACGCCACCTGCCGACGGCGCGGGGTCGGCGAGGTGGGGGCGTTGGTGCTGACCCTCTGGAGCTTCGGCCTGGCCATGGGCTCGGCCAACGTGCGCCCGCAGGCGCTGACCACCCTGCTGCTAGCTCTCAGCGCGCTGCTGCTCACGCGCTACAAGCAGGGCCACTCCAGGGCACTCTGGCTCTTCCCACCCATGTTTGCCCTGTGGGTGAACCTGCATGGGGGCTACGTCATCGGGCTCGCGCTGTTGGGGCTGGCGATCCTGGGCGAGGGGCTCACGCTGGCCGGGCGGCAGCCAGCCGCGCCGCTGCGCCCGCTGCTGCTCACGGCGGCGCTCTCGATCGTGACCACGCTACTAAACCCGCACGGCCTGGAGGCGCTGCTCTACCCGTTGAGCTACGTGGGCACGGGGAACGGCTTCTTGCGCAACATCGCCGAGTGGCAGCCCCCGGACTTCCGCGACCCGTCCTTGCTTCCGCTCGCCGCCAGCCTGCTGCTGGCCATGACCCTGGGGCTCGGTCGGCGGCCGCTCGGCTTCACCGAGACGGCGTGGGCGCTGGGTTTCTCGCTCCTGGCCCTGCAAGCAGCCCGCCACGCTGCCCTGTACGCGGTGGTTGTGCTGCCGCTGCTGGGCGCTCGGCTCGCGACCGAGGTCCCGGCGTTCCGCCGATCGCTGGCCTCGTGGCGGCGGCCAGGCCTGGTGACGCTGATCTGGCCGCTGGTGGTGGCCGGCGCATGCCTCTCGATCGCAGCCAGGGCGGCCGGGGATGGAGCCGGGCCGCAGCTCGGCCGCGAGCCGGGCGCAGCGACCTACCCGTCGGGCGCTGTGGCCTACCTGCGCACCCACGACCCGGGCGGGAATCTGTTCAACGAGTACGGCTGGGGCGGCTACCTGGTCTACCACCTGTACCCGCAGCGGCGGGTGTTCGTGGACGGGCGAACGGATGCCTACGGCAAGGAGTTCCTGAACCGCTACGGAGCACTGGTGCAGCTCGCGCCGGGTTGGCGCCAGGTGCTCGACCGGTATGACGTGCGGCTGGTTCTGGTCAAGAAAGAAAGCTCCCTGGCGGTGGCGCTGCAGGACGATCCCGCCTGGGAGGAGGTCCACGCCGGCCAGGTGGAGCGGCTGTTCGCACGTCGGACGTCGTAGCGGCACGCCCCCCCAGAACAGATTGCTGCTGTGAAAATCGCCGACGGCCGGGCTGCTGTGGACGTAATTTTCATCCCCCGGCGGCGCCCCCGCAGGGGTATGGACAACTGTCAACGGATTCGGGGAGCGGATTGAACGGATTGGAACGGATTGTTGCTCACGCCCTCCGTTCCAATCCGTTCAATCCGCTCCCGGAAATCCGTTGACAGCAAGTTGTTCGGGCAATTGGTACCAGAGGGAGGACAATCGCAATGGCACGATCAACCTGGGTGGCCGAGGCAGGGCGTCGTCAGGGTAACCCGCTGGGTCGCCCTTCCCCGCTCGATGGCCGGCCCCAGATTGCAAAGGCACCGGCCAGCGAGCGGCTGGGGCTCCTGGCCAGGCCAGGCGTGCGGGCGGCGCTGCTGGTGGCGCCCCTGCTGTTCCTGGTCTTCTACAACCACTTCTTCGCCAACACCGATCCGGACTACTGGTGGCACGTGCGGACCGGGCAGTACATCTACGAGACTGGCACCCTGCCCCGGCAGGACCTCTACTCCTACACGGCGGTCGGCCACCCCTGGGTGACCCACGAGTGGCTGACCGAGCTGCTCTTCTACGTCGTGCAGCAGCAAATGGGCTACGTGGGCAATGTGGCGCTGTTCGGGTTGGTGGGCGCATTCACCTGGCTGGCTGTCTACGCCACCTGCCGCCGACGCGGGGTCGGCGAGCTAGGAGCGCTGGTCCTGCTGCTGTGGGGCTTTGGCCTGGCGATCGGGTCGGCCAACGTGCGTCCGCAGGCGCTGACGACGCTGCTGCTGGCTCTCAGCGCGCTGCTGCTCACGCGCTACAAGCAGGGCCACCCCAGAGCCCTCTGGCTCTTCCCACCGCTCTTCGCCCTGTGGGTGAACCTCCACGGCGGGTACATCATCGGGCTGGCGCTGCTCGGGCTCACCGTGCTCGGTGAGGCGATCGCGCTCGCGCGGCGGCAGCCGGTCGCGCCGCTGCGGCCGCTCGTGGCGGTCGCCGCGCTGTCCGCCCTGGCCACGCTGCTCAATCCGCATGGCTTCGAGGCGCTGCTCTACCCGTTCACCTACGCTGGCTCGGCGAACGCCTCGATGCGCTACATCGTCGAGTGGCAGTCGCCCGACTTCCACCAGCCCTACTTCCTCCTGTTCGCAGGCAGCCTGCTCCTGAGCATGGCTCTGGGGCTCGCCCGCCGCCCGCTCGGAGCCACCGAGGCGCTGTGGATGCTGGGCTTCGCGCTCATGGCGCTGCAATCGGTCCGCCACATGGCACTGTACGCGGTCGTGGCCACGCCCCTGCTGGGCGCCCGGCTCCAGGCCGAGGTACCCACGTTCCGCCGCTCGCTGGCCGCCCTGCAGCGGCCACGGCTCATCGCCTTTACCCTGCCGCTGGTGGTGGCCGGCGCAGCCGTCCTGCTCCCAGCCAGGGCCGCCCAGGATGGGACCGGGCCGCAGTTTGGCTGGGAGCCGAGCCCCGCCACCTACCCGTCGGGGGCAGTCGCCTATCTACGCGCCCACGATCCGGGGGGCAACCTGTTCAACGAGTACGGGTGGGGCGGCTACCTGGTCTACCAGTTGTACCCGCAGCGGCGGGTCTTCGTCGACGGGCGAGCCGACGTCTACGGGGACGCGCTCCTCGACACCTACTGGGCCGTGGTAGACCTGCGGCCAGGTTGGCGCCAGACGCTCGACCGGCACGACGTGCGGCTGGTCCTGGTGAAGAAAGAAAGCTTCCTGGCGGTGGCGCTGCAGGACGATCCCGCCTGGGAGGAGGTCTTCGTCGGCCCGGTGGAGCGGCTGTTCGCCCGTCGGACCTCGTAGCGGCACGCCCCCCGGAACGGATTGCTGTCAACGGATTTCCGGGAGCGGATTGAACGGATTGGAACGGATTGTTGCTCGCCTCATCCGTTCCAATCCGTTCAATCCGTTCCCCAAATCCGTTGACAGCCGTTCCTAATCCCGCCCACGAGCAGGGCGCGGCGGAATCACTTCACCGATGGCTCGGCGCATGGCGTGTACGACCTGGTCCAGCAGAGCGTCCGCCACGCGGGGGCCGAGCGGCCCCTCTTCCAGGTAGTCCTCGTGGAGGGTTGTGATCTCCTCACAGAAGATCACGCTGTCATGGTCGACGCCGCCCACGCCAGCTCTCAGGGCAACCCGCGTGGGCCCGAGCGCACCGCTGGAGAAGATCGGCACGACGATGACATCATCCGCCAGTTCATTCCGTACGTCCTCGGAGATCACCAGGCCCAGGCGCGGTTGGTGAGGATCGTACGGCTGACCCGGCGTGTGGACCCACCAGATCTCGCCGCGGCGCGGCCGCTGCTGCCGCATCGCCTAACCCAGGTCCACAGTCGACAGTCCACAGTTCACAGTCTGCTAGGATCCTTTCGACTGTGAACTGTCGACTGTCGACTCGGGAGAGCTGCGCGAGCCGAAGATGCGCTCGACCGCAGCCGCCTGGAGCTTGCGCCAGGCGACACGTTCCTCTCGCTCGACCGGAGACTGCGGCGCCTCGAACTGCGCTCTCATGGCACGCTCCTGCTCGCGGGCATACCAGAGAGCGAGCGCCTCATCAATGACCTTGCTGCGGTCGAGGCCCTGGTGCTGGCTCACGTAGTCGTCGACGACATGAAGCAGCTCTGAATCAACCGTCGCGCTGATCTTCACCCGACGCATAGGGCTCCCGATTAGTAGTAGCAAGCATCGTATGAATTGTAGTACGCAGCCGATGCCGCTGCAACTCCTCCCCCTGTTGGGAGTCCGCCCAGTTCCTCGGCAGACCGGGCCGTCTGCCCCTACGGCTCCACCACGCTCGGTATAGCAAGTGGTCACGCCCGGGCGCGGGGAGGGGAGGACGGACCTAACCCCCCGCCCCCCTGCCCTACAAGGGAAGGGGGAGTCGCTCCGCCCGCTGGCCGTCTCCCCCTTCCCTCGCAGGGACGGGGGTCGGGGGGTTAGGTCCGTCCTCCCCTCCCCTCGCCCGGGCGGGGCCGGGAGAGCGATTCGTCGCCCCCAGAATTGAAACGCCGCCGCAACGCGCGCGTCACGGGGGCTTAACAGCGGCCCGATATGCTGACAGTGAAGGTTGTGCTGAGGCGGGTCGCAAGCGGCGCGCACAACAACCAACATTCGAGGAGGTTTGCAAGCCATGCAGTCTGTCAAGCGGTTCCTCGTCGAGGACGAAGGCCAGGACGTGGTCGAGTACGGCCTGTTGATCGCCACCATCGCCCTGATCGTGCTCGTGGGCTCGACTGCCTTCGGCGGTGTGGTCAACGACTGGTTCACGAACATCGGGGCCAAGGTCGACGCCACGTCTTCGTAAGGCCCAGACACCGCGTGAGGGAACTGGCCCTCGCCCGAGCACTCGCTCGGGCGAGGGCCACGCCCGGCATAAGGAGGGAAGCCATGCGAGCGGTTCTTCTCCTGGCCGCGGCGATCGCGGCCAGTGTTGCGCTGGTGACCGATCTCCGCAGCCGGCGCATCCCGAACTGGCTGACCGCCACCACGTTCGTGGGCGGCGTGCTGGCCAACCTGGGGCTCGGCGGGCTCGACGGGGGCCTCTCGGCGCTGGCCGGGGCGGGACTGGGCTTCCTGGTGCTGATCCCGTTCTACGCGCTGCGCGGGGTGGGAGCGGGCGACGTCAAGCTGTTGGCCGCGCTGGGCGCGCTGGTCGGCCCGCACGACCTGGTCTCGGTCGCGGTGTACGGGGCGCTGGTGGGCGGCTTCATGTCGCTGGTCGTGCTGGCCCGCAGTGGCATCCTGGCCGTGGCCCTGCACCAGGTCTTCAAGCTGCGCATGTTGCCGACGGTGTGGAGCGGTGCCAGGGCGCCGTACGCAGTGGCGCTGGCCAGCGGCGTCTACCTGGCCATGCTCCTCCCGCCGGTCCTGAGGTGAAGCCATGTTTCGATCTCCAGACCGAGTCGACAGTCGACAGTTCACAGTCGACAGGGGACGAGTCTGTAGCGCGGGGGCGTGTCCCCCGCCGCCTCGACCGGGGCGCGCACGCAGCGGCGGGGGACAAGCCCCCGCGCTACGGCGCCTGCCTGCCCGACGGCAGGGCCAGTCGCTGGTCGAGTTTGCCATGGTGGCCATCATCTTCCTGGTGCTGATCGCAGGCATCGTGGACTTCGGGCGCGCGCTCAACGCGTGGATCGTCATCAGCAACAGCGCGCGGGAGGGTGCGCGCCAGGCGGCGATCGGCGCGAGCGAGGCGGACGTAACCACTGCGGCGAAGACGTTCGCCCTGGTGCCCGGCCTGAGCCCGGATGCAGTCGTGGTGAACATCACCTACTCGTCCGATCCGCCAGTGGCCGGCGACACGGTGACGGTCGAGGTCAGGGCCGACCAGTTCCAGATCGTTACCCCCTTCGTGGGAACCGCTCTTGGCTGCAGCGGTGGCGGCCCGTGCTACCTGCCCATCGCCAGCTCGACCACGATGCGCTACGAGGGAGCGTTCGTCCAATGAAGCTGCATCTGCGACGCCGACAACCTGGCCAGGTGATCGCCCTGGCCGTCATCGTCATGGTCGCCATGGTCGGCATGCTGGCCTTCGCCGTGGACGTCGGGCGCTTCTGGGAGACGCGCCGCGAGCTGCAGAACGCCGCCGACGCGGGCGCCCTGGCCGGGGTGAGCCAACTGCCCGGCGACCCGGATGCGGCGAACGACCTGGCGCTGCAGTATGCCGACACCACCGCCACCACCAGCGCCATTCGGCTGTGCCGGGAGACGCCGACCCACGAGGTCACCCAGGGCACGTTCGACCTATCTGGCGGTGGCTTCGTGTACACCCTCAGCGTCACCTCGCGCTGCACCGACGACTACACGTTCGGCCGCGTCCTCAACCTGACGAGCATGCCGATCGAGGCCACCGCGACCGCGTCCCTGGGCTCGCTCAGGGTATCGGACTGCCCGCTCCCGTTTGGCGTCCAGGACTTGAACGGCGACGCGGACGGAGACGGCAACTGGGCGAACGATGGCTTCGGCTACCCGTTCGGCGAGATCGTGCCCTTGAAGGTCGATGAGTCCGAGAAAGGCAACTTCCACGCGGTGGACTACGGCGATGGTGGCAAGACGTACCGAGAGGCACTCGCCGACTGCAGCAAGGGCAAGGTGCTCCAGGAAGCCACTACCGTGCCGAGCGAGACGGGCGGCATGACCGGGCCGACCAGGCAGGGACTGGAGGACCGTGGGTTGGAAGACTGCGGGGGTCCAGGAGAACCCGACCTGTGCAGCTACAACAAGCAGTACGTCCTGGCCTGCCCGGACAACCTCGACGACATCGCTACGTCCGACGGCGAGCTCAAGCCTGGCGCGAAGTCCATCTGCCTGGGAGTCGTGCCCATCGTCAAGTTCTGGGAGATCAGCGGCAAGAAGTACATGGACATCCTGGGCTTCGGGCTGTTCTTCATCACCGGCTACGCCGAGGACGGGCCCGACAAGTACGTCGAGGGCGCCTTCATCAAGGGCACCGTCCTGGGCGACATCGGCGGCTACAGCGAGTACGGCACCACGGTGTTCCGGTTGACCCGGTAACACCGGACACACGGCAAGTCCTAGCAAGAAGAGGAGGAGGAGAAGACCCATGCCACAAGCAACCCCTAAGCGAGGCCTGCGCATTCCCAGGCCCCTGCTGGCCCTGGCCGTGGGCGGCGCCGCGGCCATCGGCGTGTACATGTACGTCGGCTCAGTGCAGCAGGCAGCCTCGGCGCCCATCCCCAGGGCGAAGGTACTGGTTGCGAAGACGGACCTGGCGGCGAAGACGACGCTGCGCTCGGACTTCTTCGAAGTCCGCGAGCTGCCCAGGGAGGCCGTGGGGCCGAAGGCGCTGAGCGGGGCCAATGAGGCCAGCGGCAAGGTGCTGGCGGTGCCGATGGCCGCGGGCGAGCAGCTCCTGGCCAGCAAGCTGAAGGACGAGAGCACGCCCGAGGCCGACCGTCTGTCCGAGATGATCCCGCCGGGCAAGCGGGCGCTCTCGCTCAACTTCACCGAGGTGCTGGGCTCGGGCGGCCTGATCGTGCCTGGCGACCACGTCGACGTCCTGGCCACGTTCAAGAAGGACACCATGGGCAAGGACGAGACGATGATCCTCCTGCAGGACGTGCTGGTGCTGGCGGTCGCGCAGAGCACCACGGCCGAGGAGCTCGCGCCGGCCGTGCCCAAGGCGAAGGTGGCCGGGAGCAGCGCGCCCGCGGCCAAGCCAGGCGCTGCTGACCCCAAGGCGCCCGCCCCCGTAGCGACGCCAACCAGCTCGGGCGTGCCATCCGCGCCCAAGGCCCGGACGGTCACGGTGGCGGTGACGCCCGAGTCCGCCGAGCGGCTGGTGCTGGCCGAGGCGATGGGCCAACTGCGCTACATGCTGCGCCGGGCGGGCGAGAGCGGCGCCCTCGACGTGGCGCCGGCCGACCTGGGGACCATCAAGAGCCCGATCCAGCCGGCCTCGGCGGAGATCGTGGCGGTCGAGATCAGCCCGACCAACGTCAAGGTGGGCGACACCGTGAACGTGAAGATCACGGTCAAGAACACCTCCAACCAGCCGATGAAGACCCAGGGCCCCAACCCTGGCCACGCCTACGTCCAGGGCCAGACCTACTTCTCGCAGCAGTTCGCCTCCGAGTCGGGCAAGTGGCGCGTGGGCATCGGCTCGGCCGGCCTGGACGCCACCGAGCTGCCGTATCGCTGGGGTTTCGGAGCTGACCTGGCGCCGGGCGCCACCACCACGGTGAGCGGCCAGATCAAGATCACCCACGACTTCAAGGCGACCAACTTCTATGCGGCAGTCGTGGAGGAGCCATCCAAGGTGACCCAGAGCAACGTCGGCACGACCATGATCACCGCCATGCCAGAGAACGTGGCCGTGGTGGCCGTGGACGCAGTCAACGTGCGCAGCGGGCCGTCGCTCGCCTCCACGGTGGTGGGCGACGTGAAGTATGGCACGGAGCTCCAGATCATCGGCCAGCAGGCAGACTGGTTCAGGGTCCGCCTGCCCGACAACCGCGAGGGCTGGGTGGCCGCTGGCTGGATCGTGTCGGCGGGGAGGTAGTTTCATGTCTGACCTGCTCAAGATCCTGGTGGTCGACCAGAACGCGGACAGCCTGGCGGCGCTCAAGAAGACGCTCAACTTCGACGACCTGGAGATCGTCGGCGGGGCCGGCTTCGGCCCGGTGGCGTTGACCTGGGCGCGGGGGCTGGAGCCAGACCTGGTCCTGGTGGTGGCCGAGGAGCCGCTGGCGCGGCCCCTCGGCACCATCCAGACGCTCACCCAGGGCGACCCGAGCTGGACGGTGGTGGCCCTGGCCACGCAGTTCGAGCGGGAGGTGTTCCGCAAGGTGGTGCTGGCTGGAGCGCGCGACGTGGTGCTGCGCTCCCAGCCCTCCGACGAGCTGCACGATGCGCTGGTGAACGCGCGCCGCGCCGACGTGGTGCGGCGCGCCCCCACCACGCAAGACTCCTCGGCCCCCGCGGGCACCGTGGTAACCGTGTTCGGCATCAAGGGCGGGATCGGGAAGAGCACCATCGCCAGTAACCTGGCGGTGGCGCTGGCCCACGAGACCCAGCGCAGCGTCGCCCTGGTCGACCTGGAGCTGCCCTTTGGCGACATCGCCCTGATGCTCAACGTGCGGGCCGAGCGCGACCTGCTGAGCGCCCTGGAGGCGGGCGAGCTGGAGGACCCGGAGCGACTGCAGACCCATCTCACCCGCGGGCCGGAAGGAGTCTGGGTTCTGCCGGCCCCCCTCTCGCCGCAGGGGATCACCGCGGTCGAGGGCGCCCGGGTGGCGCAGCTCCTGTCCCAGTTAGCCTCGCTGTACGACTACGTGGTGGCCGACACGCCGCCGGAGATCAGCGAGATCACCGCCGCGGCCATGGACACCTCGGCGCTGCTGCTGCTGATCACCACCCCGGAGGTGCCGTGCCTGCGGCGCACGGCCGGCTGTCTGCGGCTGCTGCAGAGCTGGGATTACTCGACCGACAAGGTCAAGCTGGTGCTCAACCGCGCCGCCTCCAAGACGAGGATCAACGAGCGCGAGGCCGAGGAGGCGCTGGGCTACCCGATCACCTGGAAAGTGGCCAACGACCACGCGGCCATGACCGGGGCGGCCTTCGGCCGCCCTGTGGTGATCGACCAGGGGCGCTCCGCGGTGGCGATGTCTATCCGGAACATCGCCCGCCGGATCGGGGGCCTGCCGGTTGAGGAGGCGCGCCCGGCCGGCTGGCGCGCGAGGTTGAAGCCCATTCTCGCCGGTGTCCACTTCTAGAGGAGGCCGCCATGTCAGTACTGGAGCACGTCGTCAAGCGACCAGGGCACAAGATGGTGGCGATGGACGCGGAGGCCACGGCCTCCGAGGGAGTGCTGTGGGTGCGCAACCGCGCGGGCAAGATGGTGGCGCTCCCTGTTGGAATGGGTGACCTGCCGGCCACCCGGTCGGGAAACCCAGAAGCGCTCGGGGCCAGCAGCCTGGCCCCGAGCATCCCGGCCGGCATGCGCGCGGTCACGGTGGCCTTCGCCGAGGGGGTGGGCTCCGGTGGCCCGCTCGTCCCGGGCGACCACATCGACATCATCGCCACTTTCACCAAGGAGGTGATGGGCAAGGACCAGGCGGTCGTCCTGCTGCAGGACGTGCTGGTGCTGGCCCTGACACAGGGAGCATCTCCGGGCGAGCAGAGCCCGGGCGGGTTCAAGGCCAGGCTGGCCGAGGCCCGAAGGGCGCTCGCGGGGTCGGGCGCCGAGGATGGGCCAGCGGCGCCCACCGCCAGGACGATCACGCTGGCGGTGACGCCGGAGGCGGTGCAGCGGCTCGCCCTGGCCGAGGACCTGGGCCGCCTGCGCTACGCCCTCCGGGGCGCTGGCGAGGAAGAGAGCGCCCCGGCCACGGCGATGTCCGTGCGCCAACTGCTTCGCCGCCGTCCCCGACCCGCTGGCAGGGGCTGCAGCCCCTCGGCTGAGCCTGCTGACCCGGCCGTGGCCGAGGGGTCGGCCCAGCCGGCCTCCGAGGAGGCGCCCGTCGAGGAGTTGACGACGGCAGCGGCGGAGGCGACCACCGAGGCGCTGGCGCTGGTGGCGCCGGACGAGGCGAGCCCGGCGACCCTGGCGGTGGCCCCGGGCAGCGTGGCGATGGTCACGCTGGACGTGGCCCACGTGCGCAGCGAGCCGTCCCTGGCCTCCAGGGTGATCGGCGAGGCGGAGTACGGGGACGAGCTGGAGGTGCTGGGCCGCAGGGCAGACTGGCTCAAGGTTCGCCTGCCAGACGAGCGTGAGGGCTGGGTGGCAGGCGGCTGGATCGCGGGAGTGAAGAGGGAGCGAGGAGACGAGGATGTCAGTCCTTGATCGCGTCAAGCAGTTGAAGAACGAGGCGGTGGATATCGAGGAGCTGCTGGTAGCAGCTCCGTCCACCCCGATGGAGGAGCTTGTCCCCGCTCGGGCCGAGCCGGCGCGGAGTGAGGGCGACGCCAGCGCGAAGCGGGCGGAGCGCAGCCGCTCGGCCCGCAACGAGGCGCTCAACGAGCTCAAGAAGCGGGTCCACGAGGAGCTCATCCACGACCTGGACCCCGACCAGTTGGTCGCCGAGGCCGGCCCGTCCTCGGCGGTGCGGAAAGCGGTCGAGCAAGCGGCGGAGGAGCGGCTGGCCCTGGCGGACGGCACCGTCGGCCGGCAGGACCGCCTCCGCCTCGCCTCGGAGATCGCCGACGAGGTGCTGGGCCTCGGCCCGCTGGAGCCGCTGCTGCGCAACCCGGCTATCACCGAGGTGATGGTCAACGCGCACGACAGCATCTACTACGAGCGGGGTGGCGTGCTGCACCGGGCGGACATCTCGTTCCGCGACGACGCCCACGTGGTGCAGATCATCGAGAAGATCCTGCGCCCGCTCGGGCGCCGGCTGGACGACTCGTCGCCCATGGTCGACGCCCGCCTGGCCGATGGCTCGCGCGTCAACGCGGTCATTCCGCCGCTGGCCGTCCACGGGCCGGCGGTCACCATCCGCAAGTTCTCGCGCGAGCTGCTCACCGCGGACGACCTGATTCGCCTGGGCTCGCTGACCCAGCAGACCGTCGACCTGCTGGCCGCCTGCGTGCGCGCCCGCCTCAACATCCTTGTTTCGGGCGGCACCGGCACGGGCAAGACCACCATGCTCAACCTGCTCTCGGCCTTCATCCCGGTCCGCGAGCGGATCGTGACCATCGAGGACCCGGCCGAGCTGCAGGTCCATCACGAGGACTGGGTGAGCCTGGAGACCCGGCCGTCCAACATCGAGGGCCGCGGGCAGGTACACCAGCGCGACCTGGTGCGGAACGCGCTGCGCATGCGGCCCGACCGGATCATCGTGGGCGAGTGTCGGGCCGGGGAAGCCTTCGACATGCTCCAGGCCATGAACACCGGCCACGATGGGTCGCTGACCACCGTCCATGCCAACTCCCCCCGCGACGCGCTCTCCCGCGTCGAGAACATGGTGCTGATGGCCGGGGTGGAGCTGCCAGTGCAGGCCATCCGCGAGCAGGTGGCCTCGGGCATCAACCTGATCGTCCACATCACCCGCATGCTCGACGGCTCGCGCCGGGTCACCCACCTCTCGGAGATCGTGGGCATGCAGGGCTCGGTGGTGTCCATGCACGACGTCTTCCAGTTCGAGCACCGCGGCATCGACGAGCGCGGGCGGGTGCGCGGCAAGCTCCAGCCCACCGGCATCCGGCCGCACTTCATGGAGCGGCTCAGCCAGTTCGGCCAGCAGGTGCCGGTCGAGACGTTCCTGCCCGTGCCCTACGAGCCGGAGGAGGAGCGGAACGGCGCTGCCAAGAAGGGAGGGGAGCGATGAGCCCACTGCTCTTTTCGCTCCTGGTGCTGGTGCTGGTGGCTGGTGCTTTCTTGCTGCTCGGCGGGACTCGCCGGCAACGCGAGCGCGAGCTGCTGGAGCAGCGCCTCGGCTCGATCGCCTATCCCACGCAGCCGACGGGCCTCCAGAGCGCGCTGTCGATCACGCGCCAGAAGGTGTACAGCAGCATCCCCTGGCTCGACGCCAGGCTGCGCAACCTGGACCTGGCGGACAAGCTGGCGCGCGAGCTCCGGCGGGCTGGCGTCCCGATGCAGCCCGGCGAGTTCCTGCTGCTGCAGCTCGGCGTAGCCGCGGGCGCGGCCGTGGCCGCGCAGTTCGTGCTCTCGTTCCCGGGCGTCCTCTGGGAGTTCCTGGCCGCGGCGCCCGTGGCGGCGGCCGGGTTCTTCGCGCCGCTGCTCTGGCTGCGCTTCAAGCGCGGCAAGCGCCTGGACACCTTCGAGCTCGCGCTGCCCGACGCCCTCGACCTGGTAGCCGGCAGCCTGCGGGCCGGCCACGGCCTGGATCACGGCCTGGACCTGGTCGCGAAGGAGATGCCTGGCCCGTGCGCCGAGGAGTTCGGCCAGGTGCTCCAGGAGCTGAACCTCGGCCAGGACCTGGAGGTCACCCTGGCCCGTCTGGTCGAGCGGGTGGGCAGCGAGGACGCGCGGCTGCTGGCCACCGCGGTCGCGGTCCAGCGCCGCACCGGCGGCAACCTGGTGGAGGTGTTGAGCCAGTTGAGCCGCACCATCCGCGAGCGGCAGCGCATGCGGCGCGAGGTACGGGTCATCACCACCGCGCCCCGCATCTCCGGGTACCTGGTGGGCCTGCTGCCGCTCTTCACTATGGTGGCGATGTACTTCACCAGCCGCTACTACGTGGAGCTGCTGTTCAGCGATCCGCTCGGACGGCTGATGGCACTCGCTGGCGGCGTCCTGGCGGCGATCGGCCTGTACATCAATCACCGCATCGCCCAGGTGGAGCTGTAGGAGGGAGCCATGGGACCGAACATACTGTTGCTGCTGCTGGTCGCAGGCATCTTCGTGCTCACGGCGGGGCTGGCGCTGCTGTTGACCGCGTCGGGCGAGACTCCTGCCGAGCGCCTGGCCCGCTTCACCCAGCGTCCGGGCTCGCCCGGTGCGGCGGTGGAGACCATGGGCGCGGGCGAGCGGCTGTTCGTGCCGCTCGTGCGGCGGGTGGTCAACCTGGCCGCCAGCGTCGCGCCCCAGCACGCCCACAAGGCCGTCCAGACCGACCTGGCTATGGCCGGCCTGTCCATGAGCCCGACGGTGTTCCTGGCCGTGCAGACCGGGCTCATGCTGGGCCTGCCGCTGGTAGCGCTCACCCAGGTCCTGGGGTCCGGCCACCCTACGATGATCGGCTGGGGCCTGGTCGGGATGTCGGCGCTGGTGGGCCGACGCCTGCCGTCGATGTGGGTGAAGCGGAAGATGCGCGCGCGGCAGCGCGCGATCGACCGCGAGCTGCCCTATGCCCTGGACCTGATGGTGGCCTGCCTCGAGGGCGGCCTCAGCCTGGACGCCTCGCTGGCCAAGGTGGTCGAGCAGAGCAGCGGGCCGCTGGCGGTGGAGGTCCGCAAGACGCTCCAGGAGATGCAGCTCGGCCGCCCCGGCGCCGAGGCGCTGCGCGACCTGGGCGAGCGCAACGGCGCGCCCGGGCTGAAGCTGTTCACCGGCAACGTCGTGCAGGCGGAGCGGATGGGCATCAGCATCGCCGAAACCATGCGGGTGCTGGCCCAGGAGTCGCGGGTGAAGCGGCGCCAGGAGGCCGAGGAGATGGCGCGCAAGGCGCCCATCAAGATGGTGCCGGTGCTCATCTTCTGCGTGCTGCCGGCGCTGGGCATCGTGGTCATGGCGCCAGCCGTGCTCACGGTCATGCGCATCATGGGGCCATCGCACTCATGACCGCCATCACGAATCTCACCCGAGGCACGGTGCTGGCGCAGCGGGCGGAGACGGCGCGGAACCCGTGGACGCAGCTCGTCGGCCTGATGGGCCGCGCCCACCTCCCGCCCGACAGCGGCCTGGTGCTTCCAGCCACACGGGGGGTCCACACCCACTTCATGCGCTTTCCGATCGACGTGGTCTTCTACGATCGGAACCGGGTGGTGCTGAACGTGGTCCACGCCCTGCGCCCGTGGCGCTTCTCGCCCTACCACCTGCGCGCCAGGGGCGCGGTGGAGCTGCCGGCCGGCGCCGCCCGCGCCTCCGGCACCCAGTCTGGAGACGTACTGGCCATCCAGGAGGAGGGGCCATGATCAAGCTCGGCAATCTGGTCGCGGCGCTGATCGGGTTCGTGGCGCTGCTGGCCGTCACCGCGGCCCCGGCCGCGGCCACGGAGGGAGCGACCGCCCCGGCCGCGGTGTTCGCCATGGGCCTCCCGCCAGTCGGGCAGCCCGACCTCACGCCCCTGGCGCTGGGAGTCTCCCTGCTCTCCAGCGCGGGCGTGTGCCTGCACGGGCGCATCCGCCCGCGCTCGTAGCTATCGGTGGTCGGTGGTCAGTGGTACCAGAGCACTGACCACCGACCACCGACCACCGAACCAAGAGGGCACCATGTTGCAAGACCTACTACAAGTGCGCCCTGGGAGCATTGGTGTCTGGCCTGGGCGAGCCCATGCGAGCTGCAACCGTGAGGGAGCGGACTCGCGGGCGAGCCGCCAGCGCTCCCAGGAGACGACATACACACTCCAACGCTGCGCGGGCAGGCAGCTCGTCGCGCAACTCGTCTCGTTCCTGCCGCGAGCGCTCGGGCTGCTCCTCGCCTGCGTGCCGGCCCTGTTCCTGGGCGTCGGCACCACGAGCGCGGCTGATGTGGTGTGGGAGCCTGGCCCGCAGGCCAGCGGCGAGGCCGCGATCGTGGGCTACATCGACACGCCGACCAGCGGCGCCAGCCTGGCCGCAGGCGGCGCGCTCAACCTGGCCGGCTGGGTCGTGGACATGAAGGCGCCGAGCGGGACGGGCATCGACGACGCCCATCTCTACGACGGGCGTGCCGACCAGGGGGGGCGCTTCCTGGCCCGCGGCCAGCTCGGCCAGAGCCGGCCGGATGTGGCGACCTACTTTGGGCGCCGGGACTGGGCCACGGCCGGCTTCAGCGTCGCCGTCCCGGCCGGCCAGCTCGCGGCGGGGCCGCGCAATCTGGTGCTGTACGCCCGTACGCCCCAGCGCGGCTGGTGGCAGCGCGCCGTCCAGGTGCTGGCGCTGCCCGCGCCCGGGGCCATCGCGCGCCCGTATCGCCTGCCCTACGGCTGCGGCCAGACGTACGAGGTGTACCAGGGCGTGGACGCCTCCCTGCCCCCGGGTACCACCATGCAGGGCACCCACGTCGACGGCCAGCGCTACGCCGTCGACTTCGGCCTGCCCGAGGGCACGCCCGTGCTGGCCAGCCGGGGCGGCACGGTGATCACAGCCAAAGGCGACTCCAGCGTGGGCGGCTTCGACCCCGCCTACCAGGAGAGAGCCAACTACGTGGTCGTCGACCACGGCGATGGGACCGCGGCCGGGTACTGGCACCTGCAATTCGGCAGCGTCGTGGTCCAGGTCGGCCAGCCGGTGAGCCAGGGGCAGGTGCTCGCCCGGAGCGGGGCCACCGGCTACGTCAGCGGCCCCCACCTGCACTTCTACGTGGGCCAGCTCGGCGGCTACAACATCCCCTGGCCCAGCGTGCCCGCGCCCTTACTCGAGGTGGGGGTGAACGACGGCCTGCCCCACGGCGGGGAGAGCTACGCCTCCACCAACGGCTGCCTGGCGGCCGCAACCGTAGCGGCGTCGTAGCGGGCCTGTTACAGCAGCTTAACAGCGGCCGACTACCCTTGAGGTAGGGCCGGAATTCGTGGGGTGGAGCCAGGCCCCATCACCCGTAGGGTGAAGGGGCCATGCTCCACCCCACGAGTCAAGGTAGGGGTGCATCCTACCTGGATCGAGCGGAGGGGGTGCAAGCCATGCGGTGGATCAGGGAGTTCCTGGGCGACGAGGACGGCCAGGATGTCAGCGAGTACGCCATCCTCATCGCCGCGATCGCGCTTGCCTTCATCCTGGGCGGACAGTCCTTCGGCAACGTCGTCCAGGCCTGGCTCCTGGAGCTGGCCGCGGCGATCGCCGGGCTCTGAGTCATAGACGCGGGGTCCTTCGACAGGCTCAGGATGAGCGGGGGACACGG
>JACQUR010000177.1 GCA_016210245.1 Chloroflexota bacterium | reverse complement strand
GCCTCCAGGGCCGGCCCCACCTGGGCGGCGAACAGGGCCAGGAGTTGCACCTGCTCTGGTCCGAAGTGGCGCGGGACGTAGCTGCGGACCCCCAGCGCCCCGAGGGGGCGGTCGTTGACCAGCAGTGGCACGGCGGCGGCGCTCCGGATGCCGCGGGACATGCCCCACGGTACGGCGTGCTCCCAGGCTGCGTAGTCCTGGACGACGACCGTCTGGCCGCGCTGGAAGGCGAGGCCGGAAACCCCCTGGCCCGGGCTGAGCTGCCTATCCAGCGCAGCCAGCTCGGGATCGTTCTCCCCCAGCGGACGAAGGAGAGCGGCCTCCGGGTCCCACCAGAACAGGCCAGCGGAGTTCGCGCCGAGCAGGTCGCGGGCGCGGTCGACGACCAGACGCGCCAGGGCCGCCGGATCCAGCACGCCGCCGGTGGCGACCGCAAGCTCGTGCAGCACGCGGAACGCCTGCGCGCGCGCCCGCAGCGCCTCCTCGGCCCGCTTGCGCTCGGCAATATCCCGGAAGATGACGACCGCGCCGACGATCCTGCCTCGCTCTCGGATGGGTGTGCTCACGTACTCGACCGGGAAGCTGGTACCGTCCTGCCTCCAGAACACCTCGCCCGTGACCCGGTGGATGGCACCATCCTTCAGTGCGGCGAAGATCGGACATTCCTCTCGGAGGTAGGGCTTCCCGTCGGGCTTCGAGTGGTGCAGGATGGGGTGCAGGGGTCGGCCGATCAACTCCTCGACCTCGTGCCCGGCCATCCTGGCCGCGGCCGGATTCACGAAGGTCGCGCAGCCCTGCCCATCGAGCCCATAGATGCCCTCGCCCGCCGAGTTCAGAATGAGCTCGTTGACGTTCAGCCCAGACTCCAGCTCACGGCGCTCGGGCGCCGCGCCCGCCTCCATCATGCCCTCTTGCTTCCCGCCATGGGGCATCTGCTCCATGCCCGCCAGACTAGCCAGCGTTCCCGCCTCCCCGCCAGCGGCCCGAGCGCACGCGACGCTGGATGCTGGATTGTAGATTCCGGAGCGCGGAGCGGCCAGTCCACATCGCGCGCCCCTGGAGTGGGCTGCACGATGATCGAGCTCCTCAGGAATCTAGCCTCCGCAGGTAAACCGATGCCCAAACCGGGGTAAACGTTGGGTAAACGACACAAGAATGGGTGGTAGCACCCTCACACCCGTGCCTCCCACCCGGGTAGCCTTACCTTAAATTGCGAGATTCATATGGGGATGAGGAGAGAGCAGTGATTGCAATCACGTTGACGCCGGGACAGAGAACGCACGGAGCCGCCGCGATGACGTGCAAGGACCGACTGGGGGCCTACCTGCGGGAGCGCAAGGTGCCTTTCCTGGTTCAGGTGCATCGCCGGGCCTTTACTGCCCAGGAGGTCGCCGCGAGCGAGCACATCCCGGGCAAGATCCTGGCCAAGGTGGTCATCGTCTCCGCTGATGGCAGGAAGGTGATGCTAGCCATACCTGCCACCTGCCGGGTGGACCTGGCCAGGGCAGGGGCTGTGCTGAGAGCGCGGGAGGTTCGCCTGGCGCGCGAGCAGGAATTCGCCCCCGCCTTCCCCGACTGCGCGGTCGGCACCATGCCTCCTTTCGGCAACCTCTACGACCTGCCGGTCTATGTAGACCGGGCTCTGGCCGAGGACGACATCGTCGTAGTCCGGGCAGGCACCTACACGCACACCATGATCCTCAGGTACGCCGATTTCGAGCGACTGGTCAAGCCCGTCGTGGCTGAGTTGGCGCAGCGGCGTTGAGAGCGGCTCGGCATGCCGTACCCCCTCTGGCATGCCGAGCCTCTCCCGACCCTCAGACGGCCCGGCGCATCGCGCTGGGCCGCACCAGCAGCAGCGGGACGCTGCTGTGCTGGAGGACGCTGTCGGCGACGCTGCCCAGCAGTAGCCGGCTCAAGCCGGTCCGGCCGTGCGTGGCCAGGGCCACGACGGCAGCCTGGTGTTCGCGAACGGCGGCTGCAATCGTCTCGGACGGCTCGCCTACCCGCACGTCGAGGTGCAGGGTTCCGCTCCCGCTTGCCCACCAGGCGGCAACCTGCTGCAGGTAGTCCCGGGCCTCGCTCTTGAGGACCTCCAGTTCGTGCTCCAGCAGCGCAACGTGCCTGGTGTCGGCCGGCGAGGCCGCGCTGGCGCTGTCCGCCAGCCGCGCTCGCCGGGGTGGCTGCACCACGTGGAGCAGGACCAGCTCACCATCGATGGTCTGGGCCATGCACTCGGCCGCCGGCAGCGCCTCCTCGGCGAAGGTGGAGCCGTCGAGCGGAACGAGCACCCGCGGGCGTCGGTCGAGCGGAATCGGCTGCGGCTCCGCCTGGCAGGCGCGCACGAGCAGCAAGGGCACCGGGCTCTGCGCCAGCACCGCCTCGGCCACCTCGCCGTAGACGCACTGGCCCAGGACGGAATCCCTGCAGGTGGCCATGGCCACCAGGTCAACCGACCTCAGTCGGCTCTCCTCCAGAATCGCGTGAGCCGCCTCGCCTGAGAACACCGCGGTCTCGATGACGCTGCACCGGGTGAGCTGGGCCGCTGCGCCGGCCAGGTAGGCCTCGACCTCGCGGACCGTCCTGGTCTGTTCCGCGTTGGGGTCTGTTGGAGAGGTCGGATCGGCCGGCGTCGCCCGCACCAGGAGGAGGCGAGCGCCGGTGGCAGTGGCCAGGGCTTCGGCGTGGGGCAGGGCGCGCTCCGCCGCTGCCGAGCCGTCGAGCGGGACCAGGATGGTGCGATACACCGTCTACCTTTCTCAGTCGCCACTCGAGCGGGAGCCCTTGCCCTGGGCCAGGTACTGGGAAGCGGGAGCGGAGGGCCCACCACAGAGGAGGAGGGTGTGGTCCCGGCCGCCGAGCCAGCCGGCAGAGCGCGCCGCCTCATTGCGATCGCGCTGGACCAGCACCGCGAGTGTCATTGCAGCGCCCTCCATTCAGAAGTCCGCGGTGGGCCAGGGGGTTCGCCCCAAGCATGGCCCACGTCTCCGTCCCGGGCTCAGGATGCCACGCCAGGGTTGGCGGGCGCGTTGCGGGAAGTAAATGGAGAGTAAACAGGACGTGGGCTCTGCTTCCGCCCACTGCCCGAGCGGACCGCTTCTGGCGGGGCCGAGATGGCACGTCGCTTGCAGCTGGCCTGGCGAGCGCAGGTAGACGACCGATGATGGAAAGGAGGCAGGGACGCATGTACCTCCAGCAGCTCTTCGTGGAGGGGCTCGGCCATGCCTCGTACCTCCTCGCCTCGGACCAGACCAGAGAGGCAGCGGTCGTCGATCCTCGACGCGACATCGACACCTACCTCGTGCAGGCGCGACGTCAGGGTTTCCAGATGCGCTACGTCGTTGAGACCCACGTCCACAACGACTTCGTCTCGGGGGCGAGGCACCTGGCCCAGTGTACCGGGGCGGAGCACGTTGCCCCGGCCCAGGCCGAGCTACACTATGCCTACCGGGGCGTGCGGGAGGGGGACGAGCTCCGGCTGGGGGAGCTCGTCGTCAGGGCGCTCGCCACACCCGGGCACACGCCGGAACACGTCACCTACGTGGTGGTCGATACGGCGCGGGCCGAGCAGGAGCCGGTGCTCGCCTTCACCGGCGGCGATCTGCTGGTCGGCTCGGTCGGGCGGCCAGACCTGCTTGGCGAGGAACTGGGGCGGCAGCTTGCCCCCCGACTCTACGAGAGCCTCCACCAGAAGATCCTGCGGCTGCCAGACTACGTCCTGGTGTTGCCCACCCACGGGGCCGGCTCGCTGTGCGGCCGAGGCATTGCCGGCGCGCGCTGCTCGACCATTGGCTACGAGCGGCACTTCAACCCAGCCCTGCAACAGAAGACCAGCGAGGCGTTCGTGCGCTGGGTGCTCGGCGGCAGCCCGGGCATCCCGACCTACTACCAGCGGCTGCGTCCCCTCAACCAGGCCGGGGCGGCGCCCTTCCGCGCGTTCGCCCCTCGGCCGCTTCCCCCGCTCGAGGTGCAGCGCCTGGCCCGCCAGGGCGCGCTGGTGCTGGATGCACGACACCCTGCGGCCTTCGGCGGCGCGCACATCCCTGGAGCGCTCAACGTCTGGCTCGGCCCCATGTTCCAGACCTGGGTGGGATGGCTGGTGCCGCACGACATACCCCTCGTCTTCGTCTTCGAGCGGGATGAGGACTGGCCCGAGGCCACGACCATGCTCGCTCGCATCGGCCACGAGCGCTGCGTGGGCTACCTGCAGCTCGGCATGTCGACCTGGCAGCAGCAGGGGCTGCCGCTGGACCACGTGCCGCAGCTCTCGGTACAGCAGCTCGAGGAGCTGATCGGGCGGGAGCCAGCGCTGCAGCTCCTCGACGTGCGCATGGACTCGGAGTGGCAGGCAGGGTACGTGCCGGGAGCGAAGCACGTGATGCTGGGCGACCTGCCTGCTCGCCTGGGCGAGCTGGACCGCGGTCGCTCCGTGGCGGCCTACTGTGGGTCGGGGAATCGGTCCAGCACCGCGACCGCGCTGCTCAAGCGACACGGCTTCACCACCGTCTTCAACGTCCTCGGCGGCATGGCCGCCTGGCGGGCTGCCGGCTACGAGGCGGCCGGAGTCAGTGGCCAGTGATCAGTGGCCACGGGGCCGTGACTCGTCAATTGCCGGGTTCAGTGGTCAGCGTCTGGTGCGACACCCTGCCGCCTGCCTACTGCTTACTGCCTGCTGCCGGGTCCGCCCAGTACTGGTGCGTGGAGGTCGTAGGGGCAGCCGGCCCGGTCTGCCCGCCGCCTGCCTTCATCTGTAGGGGCAGACGGCCCTGACTCTGTTGGAGAACTCGGTTTGGTGGTGCGCCGGTGGGGCAAGCCCTGCATGTGGAGGC
>JACQUR010000176.1 GCA_016210245.1 Chloroflexota bacterium | reverse complement strand
GCCCAGGCTCATGCGCACGAACTTGCGGCCCATGGCCCGGGCGATCGACTGGCCCAGGCTGGTCTTGCCGACGCCCGGCGGCCCCACGAAGCACAGGATCGGCTCGCGCATCTCCGGGTTCGCGCGGCCCGCCACGCCGCGCTCGCTCTTCAGCTTGCGCACCGCCAGGTACTCGAGGATGCGCTCCTTCACCTTCTCGAGGTCGTAGTGGTCCTCGTCCAGCACCTGCCGCGCCCGGGCGATGTCGACCTCGCCCCCGGTGATCCTGTTCCAGGGCATGCTGATCAGCCAGTCCAGGTAGGTGCGGATGACCGAGTGCTCGGGCGAGGCCGAGGGAATGCGCTCCAGGCGCGACAGCTCGCGCTCCGCCTCGCGGCGCGCCTCCTCCGGCATGCTGGCCGCCTCGATCTTCTCGTGCAGCTCCCGCAGCTCGGCCTGGCCGGGGTCCTCCTCGCCCAGCTCCTTCTGGATCGCCTTGAGCTGCTCGCGCAGGAAGTACTCCCGCTGCGACTTCTCCAGGCGCCCGTGGACTTCGCTCTGGAGCTTCTGCCCCAGCTCCAGCAGCTCGATCTCGTGGTTGAGCAGCTCGATCAGCTTCTCGACCGCGGCCCGCAGTGAGGGTGCCTCCAGCAGCTTGATCCGCTCCTCGATGCCCATGCGCAGGCTCGAGGCGATCAGGTAGAGCTGCTCGCGCGGGCTGTCCAGGTTCATCGCCCGATTAATCAACTCGTCCGGTAGGAACGGTGAAAGGCTGATCAGCTTCTGGAACAGGTCCAGCGCGCTGCGTGATAGGGCCTCCAGTTCCACGCCCGGCTCCACCTCGTCCGGCAGCACCTCCACCTGGGCGGCCAGATACGGCTCGCGCTGGACGAAGGCCCTGGTCCGAATGCGCTCCAGGCCCTGGACCCACACCTGCAAGCTGCCATCGGGCGCGCGCATCACGCGCCGCACGCGAGCGAGCACGCCCACCGGGTACAGGTCGTCTGGCGTAGCCAGTTCGACCTCGGGCCGGCGCTGCGGGACCAGCCCGAGCATGCCGTCGCCCTGAGCCACGTCCTCGACCAGGCGGAGCGAGTGCTCGCGCCCAACTGTGAGTGGCACGGTGGTCAGCGGAAAGACGATCGTCTCGCGGAGCGTCAGGATCGGCAACAGCTCGATCTGCTCCTTGATCCGCACCTGCGGCAGCTCCAGCTCCTCGGTCATGCCCACACCCTCAACCCAGTCGTTTCCACAAGCAATTGGCTACAGGCCACGCTATCAGCATAACACCTTCTTCTCAGCATAGCGCCCTTGCTCCGCCAGCGTCGACCTTTTCCAAGTGCTGAGTGCTGAGTGCTGAGTCAGGGGCCGTGAGGCGTGCGGGATGAGGAAGGAGTAAGATTGACAAGGACGAGGCAGTCCCAGTCCTCAGTCCCCAGCACCATGTCGCAGGATCCCACACCCAGCACTCGGCACTCAGCACTCAGCGCTCGCGACCGCGGCCGCTTGCGGCCGACGCTGCGCGTGGTCGCCTTCGTGCCCGCCCTGGTGGTGGCCAACGTGGCGGCCGGCGGGCTGCTGCTCGCCCTCGTGCTCGTGCTGGGCAGCCCGCTGGCGCTGCTGCAAGACCCCTCGCTGGCGTTCCCCCTGGGCATGCTGGTGATCGTGGTGGGTGCGGTGGCCGAGGTCGGGACCGTCTACGCCTTCCGCCACCTGCTCGATCGCGCCTCGTTGGCCAGCCTGGGGCTGCAGCCCGCGCGTTCCTGGCCACGCGAGCTGCTGATGGGCTTCCTGCTCGGGGCAGCGCTCATGAGCGCCGTCTTCGCCATCGAGGTGCTGGCGGGCGGGTACGCCATTGGTCCTGGCCGTGCCGCCGCGGGGCCGGGCACCGTGGTGGCCATCCTGGGCCAGGCGCTGCTGACCTTCCTGCTGGTTGGGCTTGGCGAGGAGCTGGTGGCGCGGGGCTACGTGCTCCAGAACCTGGCGCTGGAGTGGGGACTGCCGATCGCCGTGGTTGCCAGCTCCGTGCTGTTCGGGGCGGCCCACCTGGCCAATCCCGGGGCCAATCTCGTCTCCACCCTGGGGGTCACCGTCGCAGGGCTGCTGCTGGCCGCGAGCTACCTGGCCACCCGGCGCCTGTGGATGCCGATCGGCCTGCACTGGGCCTGGAACTTCTTTCAGGGCCCGATCTACGGCTTCGCCGTGAGCGGCCTGGCCGGGCAGGGCCTGCTGGAGGCCCGAGCCCAGGGGCCAGAGTGGCTGACCGGCGGGGCCTTCGGCCCGGAGGCGAGCGTGGTGGCGATCACGGTCGAACTGGTGGCCACCGCGGGCCTGCTGGCATGGGCGGCGCAACGCGCTCGGCGGACGGGCTAGTCGGACCTTCCGCGTTCTTCAGGGGGAAGCGGGACCAGCCCTCCAGCCCCAGCTCCCGCTGACCACGGACTACTGGTCTGTGACTCGTCCATTGCCAGGTCCCCCCGCCGCCCTGAAGGGCGGGCCTGCGGGCGTGGCGGCCTGAGGCCCGCCCTTCAGGGCGGCGGGGGTGGAAGTCATCAGATCAGCGGTAACCCAGCCCTACTGGCTACTCATCAGTGCATGTTCTGCCCGCCGTCCGCCACCAGGGTCTGGCCAGTCATGAACGCGGCGTCGTCCGAGCCCAGGAACAGGCACGCGCCCACCAGGTCGTCCGGGCGCTGGACGCGCTTGATCGCCCGGTCACCGGTAGCGGCCGCGCGCATGCGCAGGATCTCCTCGGTCGGGTTGGCCTCGCTCAAGGTCGAGCCCGGGGTGAGCGAGTTGACCCGGATGTTCGCCCCGCCCAGCTCGCGGGCCAGGGTACG
This sequence comes from Chloroflexota bacterium, assembly GCA_016210245.1. Lineage (GTDB taxonomy): Bacteria > Chloroflexota > UBA6077 > UBA6077 > JACQUR01 > JACQUR01. The sequence goes on along the minus strand of JACQUR010000176.1, from coordinate 4,680 downwards.
GGTGAAGGCGAGCACCGCGCCTTTGGAGGCGACGTAGTGGATGCGCCCTGCCGGGCCGTACAGGGCGGTGCCCGAGGCGATGTTGATGATGCTGCCGCTCTGCTGCTGGCGCATGTAGGGCGCCACCGCGCGACAGCAATACCAGATGCCCTTAACGTTGACCGCCATCACCCGGTCCCACTCGGCGTCGTCGATCTCCTCGAACCCCGCCCGGTTGATGGGGATGGTGGCGAAGATGGCGGCGTTGTTCACCAGCACGTCGATGCGCCCGTACTGCTCGTGAGCGCGCCGGGCCATCTCGCGCGCGGACTCGAGGGTGGCCACGTCGGTCCGCACGCCCAGCGCCTGCGCACCCTCGCGGGCCAGGTCGGCCGCCACCTGCTCGGCCGCCGGGCCGTCGATGTCCGCCACCACCACGCGCGCCCCTTCGCGTGCAAAGCCGCGGCAATAGGCCGCCCCGATCCCGTGCCCGCCACCGGTGACGATGGCCACCTTGCCCTGGTAACGCATGCTTCCTCCGTTGGAGGTTGGAGGTTGAAGGTTGGAGGTTGGAGGTTGAAGTTCCCTCCAACCTTCAACCTCCAACCTCCAACACAGGTTGACGCCCTACTTCTTCTTGGTCGGCGCTGGCTTCTTCGCCTCCTGCTTGCCGCTCTTGGGCTTCTTCGACCCGCCCTTGGTTCCTGGCCCTTTGTCCGGCATGAATCCCTCCTGGAAGGATAGATGGACATCGCTTAATCTTACGCTATCGGCCCGTCTCGTCAAAGCGCTCGTGCTAACGAGAGGATGACCACCCCCAGCACCACCACCAGCGCGCCGACGACGGTGCTGCGCCGCAGCACCTCCACCTGGCGCAGCAGCACCACGCTCCACAGGAGCACGAACAGCGGCTGGGAGCCGATGATAGGCGAAACCTGCACCACCTCGCCCAGGCCCAGCGAGGTGAACAGGCCGAGCACCCCCAGCCCCTGGGCTGCGCCGCCGAGCAGAAACCAGCCGATCGCCGGCCTGGTCAGCACGAGCTGCTTGCGCAGCTCCGGCAGCGCGGCAAAGCCCGCGGCCGCGGCCAGGAAGGCGCAGACGTAGGAGACGGCCGCTCCAAAGACCGGGTAGGGCGCCTCCAGCAGCGCGGTGCGGGTGATCGCGTCCGCAGCTGCATAGAGAAACCCGGCCAGCAGTGGAAAGACCACAGCGCGCCGCCCCCGTCCTTTGCGCGCCGTGCGCGCCGGCTGCGCTCGGCCCCAGGCCATCAGGATCGCGACTCCTGTTACCACCAGGACCGCGCCCACGCCCCGCAGCGGGGTGATGGATTCGCCCAGGAAGAGCAGCGCCAGGGCGTAGGCGAAGAGGGGATAAGTGCCCTGGATCGCACCCGCCGTCGCCGCGCCGAGGCGAGAGACGCCGGCGATGACGGCCAGCCGGCCGAGCAGCGAGCCCACCAGCCCGGAGAGCGCCAGCAACACCAGTGCGGACAAGGGGGCCGCGGGCACGCCGGCCACCAGCAGGCCCGCCGGGGCCAGGACCAGGACACCGCCGAGCATGCTGTAGAGCACCCCGCTGGCGACGCTGGCGTGCTCGAGCCCACGCCGGGTGATGGTGGTTGCCAGGCCGAACACGGTGGCAGAGAGGAGGGCGACCAACTCGGCTTGCAAAGGGGAGGGCTCCTCAGGAGGGCGTCACGCGCCCGGCAGCGGGGTGCTGCCAATGGTGCGGGATGGCGGGGCAGCGTGTCAACGCCAGGAGCCGGCCCGAGAGACCCGGCAGCGCCCCAGCCGAAAGGCCCAGCTTCCGTAGGCGGGATCGCAGCGCTGTGGATCGTCGTCGGTCAGGACGCTCACGTTGCTCTCCAGGGCGCCGAACAGCTCCGGCTCGGCGCCCTGGCGCTCCGGGTACCACCAGCGCTCGGCGTCGACCACCCGCGGGTGGACGCGCTCCGCCAGTTGCACGCGCTGGCGGATCCTCCCCGTCGGACTCTCGATCCAGGCCCAGTCCCCCTCGGCCAGGCCCAGCTCGGCCGCGGTGGCCGGGTGGACCCGCACCGTGGGGTCGGGGTGCTGGCGGCGGAGCGAGGCGATCTGGCGGTGGTCCTGGTGGGTCATGGCCGGATGGGTCGCGCCGGCCATCAGCAGGAGCGGATAGTCGCGCTCCTGCCCGGGATCGTCCAACGGCTCCTCGTAGCCGGGCAGGGGATCGTAGCCCAGCTCGGCCAGGATCGAGGACGCCAGCTCCACCTTGTGCGATGGGGTGGCAAAGCCCAATGGAGCGCCGGTCGAGGGGTCGAGGCGCTCGTGCCGCTCCGGGGGCGCTGCGTCGTCTATCCAGTTCTGCGCCCGGGTCGACAGCTCACCAAAGGTGAGGCCGGCCGGTTCGAGCAGGTGGTCCCACAGCGCCTCCAGCGTGGGCGGCCAGCACACGGCCTGGCCGAGCCGGGCGCCCAGGTCGCGGAACAGGTCGTAGTCGCTGTGGCGCTCGTGCTGAGGGGCCACGGCGCGCGGGGTCGCCACCACCAGGCCGTTCCAGCCCGACACGTACAGGTAGGACTTCTCCAGCCACGACGTGGCGGGCAGCACGTAGTCGGCGTACGCGGCCGTGGGGGTCATGAACAGCTCGTGGACCACCAGGAGCTCGAGGTTGGGGGACGCCAGCGCCGCGCGGACCAGGCCCGCGTTGGGATAGCAGCCGATCGCGTTGTTGTGCTGGACGAGCAGGGCCCGCACCGGGTATGGCTGCTGCTCGAGGATGGCTCGGAAGATGCTCGGCGCGTGGGCTGCGGCGCCGTAGGTCGCGTCCACGACGTATTCGTGGCCTGGCCAGAGGCGGCGTCCTGCCTGGCCGAGGCGCTCGTACCCGTCCAGGGGCAGGCGGAACCGGTCTGCGCCGAGCTGCTTCGCTCGCTGCGAGATCGGGAGCGCCTCGTACCACTCGAAGTCGACCTTGGTGCGCACCCGCTCGGGCGGGCCGGGCAAGCGGTTCCCACCCCGGCGGTCGAGGTTGCCGCTCAGGGCGATCAGGAGGGCGAGCGCCCGCTCGCAGGAGAGGGCGTTGCGGCCCATGCCGTTGGGCGAGCCGTGTGAGAGCGCGGCCGGGCGCTCCGAGGCGTAGAGCCGGGCACAATCCACGATCTGCTCGGGCGTTAGCCAGGTGAGCTCGGCCACCCGCTGGGGCGGGTACGCGGCCACCCGCTGGCGGAGGGCCTCGAAGCCGAGCGTCCAGCGCTCCACGAAGGCGCGGTCGTACAGACCCTCCTGGACCATGACGTGGAGGAGCCCCAGCGCCAGCGCGGCATCGGTGCCCGGGCGCAGTTGAAGCCACAGGTCGGCCGCCTGCGCCTCGTCCGTGCGCACCGGATCGATGGCCACTAGCCGGGCCCCGGCGTGCCTGGAGGCGAGGATGCGGCCCCATTGGACCGGAAACGAGGCCGAGGGGTGGTGCCCCCACAGCAGGACGCAGCGCGTCTCCCCGGGCCTGGCATCCGGCGCCGACGGGCCGAAGCCATAGGTGAGCGCCTCCGCCTCGATCTTCGGGCCGGCGCAGATGGTGGAGGGGCCGCCGTAGTTGGGGCTGCCGAAGAGGTGCATGAAGCGCACGCCGATCCCCTGGTCGGTTCCGTGGAAGGTGCCGGCCAGGTAGGCGACGGCTTCGGAGCCGAGGCGATCGCGGATGGCCGCCAGGCGCGTCGCGATGTCGTCCACCGCCTCATCCCAGCCCACCTGCTCCCAGCGCCCCTGGCCGCGCTTGCCGACGCGCCGCAGCGGAACGTCCAGGCGGCCGGGATGCTCGAAGTACTCGAGCGCCGCCAGCCCGCGCTTGCAGGTGAACCCCCTGCTCACCGGGTGGCTCGGATCGCCCGCGATGCTCGCCGGCCGGCCGTCGGCCAGGCCGACCAGCACGCCGCAGCGTCCAGAACAGTGGCAACAGATGGCCTTCTGGAGCTCCATGGTCATCAGTCAGGGGTCAGGGGTCAGGGATCGATCGCGCACGGCTGGCGCCATCTTCAGGCGGTTATAGTACGTTCTTCGCCACATGTCCAGCCCCCCGGGGTCCCTTGATCCGTTGGATGCTCACATCGAGCGCCTTCACCTGTGGGTGAAGGCGCTCGATGTGAGCATCCACGGACTTGGGGCGTCTTCAGACTGGCGTCCAGGCTCCTGCACCCTCCAGTCCCCCGCGGCCCCTGCGCTACGTTTCACTGTCTGCCAGCATGGGCACGGCAGCCACCTGAGCGCTGAGAGGACTCAGCACTCAGTTGTCACGAGTGAGACAGCGCGGCGGGCGCGCGCGGCCTATGCGGGCGACGAGAGAGCTGCCAACCCCGGGCGCCCCGGGGCAGCGACGGACAGTACGAAAGGGAGACGCAGTATGCCAGCGCAGAGCGACGTGCGCACCGAGTGGGTCAACCTGAGCATCCATGGCCTTCGCTGGACTCCGGATGGGCTGGACCGCGCCCGCGAGCTGGTATGGAAGCGGCTCGCCGCCCTGGCCGCGGAGGGTTGGGTTGCGCTGTACCCGCCCGAAACCGAGGGCGTGCTGCAGCAAGGCCGCGGCTTGAGCGGCCCGGTAGTCGTCGGCGCGCGGCTCGATCTGCGGCGCACGCGCGCCTGAGCGCCTTTCCAAACTGACTGCGGAGCTGCAGAGCCCAGGTTCGTGAGGTCGAGCGTGGCTCCATCACACGCGGGGGTG
>JACQUR010000162.1 GCA_016210245.1 Chloroflexota bacterium | reverse complement strand
GGTCGGGCGCGAGCGTCCCAGCCCCACCGCCCGCCAGGGAGAGGAGGTTTCTCTTTGGGGGCTTCCCCCACACCCCCTTTCGAGGGCAGGACGCCGCGCGCAAAACTCTGAGGGGCACCCGCGCTCTGCACCTCGCTTGACATCTTTCCGCCTACCCGCGTATACTGCGGCCACCACAGCCAGAGTCGGAAGCTCATGCTATCCACGGCCAGCTCGAGCTGGTATTACTTTAGACGGCGGCATGAGGGAGCTACCGGGTAACGGGTAGCTTCGGAGTTCCGTCATGCCGCAAGAAGCAGAGGGCAACGCCCTCTGCTTCTTGCTTTGTGGGGACTTTTTCAGGGGGAGGGGAAGGCAAGGGCAATGATCGTCATCATGCAGACCGGGGCCACATCGGACAACATCGAGGGGGTCGTGCGCCGCCTGCGCGAAAACGGCCTGCGGGCACAGATCTCCTGGGGTGAGGAGCGGACCGTGATTGGAGTGTTGGGCACGGGTTTCCCACCGGAACTGGAGCATAGCCTGGAAGCCCTGGCGGGCGTGGAGCGCGTTACCCGCATTACGCGCCCCTTCAAGCTGGCCAGCCGCGACTTCAAGCCCCTGGATACCGCCGTACCGGTCGACGGCCTGGCCGTGGGCGCCGAGGGCGACTTCGTCGTCATGGCCGGGCCGTGCTCCGTCGAGTCGCGCGAGCAGGTGCTGCAGACCGCGCGCTCGGTGCGTAAGTCCGGCGCGGCGGTGTTGCGCGGCGGCGCCTTCAAGCCCCGCACCTCCCCCTACAGCTTCCAGGGCCTGGGCGAGGACGGCCTGAAGCTCCTGGCCGAGGCGCGGGCCGAAACCGGGCTGCCCATCGTCACCGAGGTGCTCGACGTCCGCGACGTGGAGATCGTGGCCGCCTACGCCGACATCCTCCAGATCGGCGCGCGCAACATGCAGAACTACCCGCTCCTGCGCGAGGTCGGCAACACCCGCCATTCGGTGCTGCTCAAGCGCGGCCTCTCGGCCACGATCGAGGAGTGGCTCCTGGCCGCCGAGTACATCATGGCGGGCGGCAACCTGAACGTGATCCTGTGCGAGCGCGGCATTCGCGGCTTCGACAGCCAGTACACCCGCAACGTGCTCGACATCTCCGCCGTGCCGGTGGTCAAGCGCCTGAGCCACCTGCCGGTGATCATCGATCCCAGCCACGCGGCCGGCAAGTGGTACCTGGTCAAGCCGCTCGCCCTGGCTGCGGCCGCGGCCGGCGCGGACGGGCTGCTGATCGAGGTCCACCCCAGCCCGGACCACGCCCTCTCGGACGGGCCGCAGTCGCTGAACCTCCAGAACTTCGACGACCTAATGTGCGCGCTGCAGCCGATCCTGGCCGCCTCGGGCCGGCGCCTGGCCGGGGGGCGGCTGGAGCCGGTGTCCGCGTGACCGCGCCGAGCCAGCCCGCCACGACCATCGCCCTGGCCTCGCCCCGCGCGCTGCGGGGCGAGGTGCGGGTGCCGGGCGACAAGTCCATCTCGCACCGGGCGGCTCTGCTGAACGCCATCGCCCACGGCTCGGCCGAGGTCGCCAACTACGCTCCCGGCGACGACTGCCGCTCCACCCTGTCCTGTCTACAGCGGCTGGGCGTCGCCATCGAGGTGGCTGGAGGCGGCCGGGTGCGTGTCCAGGGGCAGGGCCTGGACGGGCTGCGCGAGCCCGCCGAGGTGCTCGATTGCGGCAACTCCGGCACCACCGTGCGCCTGCTGGCTGGCCTGCTCGCCAGCCGGCCCTTCCTCTCCATCCTGAGCGGCGACGGCTCGCTGCGCTCGCGCCCCATGGCCCGGGTCGTGGAGCCCCTCCGCCAGATGGGCGCCTCGATCTGGGGGCGCGACCGCGACCGCCTGGCGCCTCTGGCCATTCGCGGCGGGCAGCTCCAGGGCCTGACCTACCGCACCCCGGTCGCCAGCGCCCAGGTCAAGTCGGCCGTGCTCCTGGCCGGACTCGGGGCGGACGGACCCACGGAGGTCATCGAGCCGGCCCCCTCCCGCGACCACACCGAGCGCATGCTGGCGGCCATGGGCGCCCGGGTCGCGCTCGCCCCCGGCGTGGTGCGGCTCGAGCCGACGGAGCGACTCCAGCCGCTCTCGCTCACCGTCCCGGGCGACTTCTCCTCCGCCGCTTTCTGGCTGGCCGCTGCCTGCCTGCACCCGGACGCCTCGGTCGTCGTGCGGGGCGTCGGCCTCAACCCCGGGCGCACCGGCCTGCTGGCAGTGCTGGAGCAGATGGGGGCGCGGGTGCGGGTCGAGCAGCCGCGACTCGACGGAGGCGAGCCGGTGGGCGACCTGGTGGCCGAGAGCAGCGCGCTGCGAGCGGTGGACATCGGCGGCGCGACCATTCCCAGCCTGGTGGACGAGCTGCCGCTCCTGGCAGTGCTCGCCTGCTTCGCCCGCGGCACCACCCGCGTCCGCGACGCGGCTGAATTGCGCTACAAGGAGTCGGACCGCATCGCGGCTATGGCCGCCCAGCTCACCCGTCTCGGGGCGCGCATCCACGAGCACCCCGACGGCTGGACTATCGAGGGCCCGACCCGCCTCCAGCCGGCCGAGGTGGACAGCGCCGGCGACCACCGCGTCGCTATGGCCCTGGCCGTGGCCGGACTGGCGGGCTCGGGCGTCACCATCCAGCGGGCCGACTGCGTCAGCATCTCCTACCCCGGCTTCTGGGCCGACGCCGCGATCCTTGGCGCACAGGTGCATGCATGAGGCTCTACCTGATCGGCCACCCGGTCGCCCACTCGATCTCGCCCCAGATCCACAACGCGGCCCTGCGGGCGTTCGGGCTGGCGGGAACCTACGTTGCCCTCGACGTCCCGCCGGACCGGGTGGCGCAGACGCTGGCCAGCTTTCGCGGGGCGGAGGTGGGCGGCTGCAACGTGACCGTGCCCCACAAGCAGGCGGTCATCCCCTTCCTGGACGAGCTGGCCCCGGAGGCGGCCCGCATCGGGGCGGTCAACACCATCGTCCACCGCGACGGCCGCCTGGTGGGTTTCAACACCGACGCCAGCGGCTTCCTGGCCGCGCTCGGGGCAGGCGCAGGGGCAGGCACAGGGGCAGGCACAGGGGCAGGCACAGGAGCAGGCACAGGGGCAGGCACAGGGGCCTGCCCCTACACAGTTGGAGGTTGGAGGTTGGAGGTTGGATCCAGCCTCCAACCTCCAACCTCCAACCTCGAGGGCAGCCGGGTGGTGCTCCTGGGCGCCGGGGGCGCGGCGCGCGCCATCGCCTTCGCCCTGGCCGACGCCGGGGTGGCCTCGCTCTCGATCCTGAATCGCGACGCGGCGAAGGCGGCTGGGCTGGCCGAGCAGGTGCGCCCGGCGGCCGCGCCCACGTGCCGGGTCGAGGGCGGCGGACTGGACCCCGCAACCCTGGCGGCGCGCCTGGCCCGGGCTCAGCTCGTCGTCCAGGCGACCACGGTGGGCATGCACGGCGACGAATCGCTCGTCCCACCAGAGCTGATCCCGCGCGGGAGCGTGGTGTGCGACATCATCTATAATCCCCCGGAGACGCTCCTCCTGCGCCACGCCCGCGCCGCCGGAGCGCGGGCGATCAACGGTCTGGGCATGCTGGTTCACCAGGCGGCCGCGGCCTTCACCCTCTGGACGGAGCGTCCGGCCCCCCTCCCGGCCATGTACCGGGCGGCCAACCAGGCGCTGGAGCAGTTGCAAGCACGAGCGTACACATGAAGTACCTCTCCTTCCTGAGCGCCGGCGAGTCCCACGGCCCGCAGCTCACCATCGTGCTGCAGAACCTGCCGGCCGGGCTGCCGCTGAGCCAGGACGACGTGAACCACGACCTGGCCCGCCGCCAGCGCGGCTTCGGCCGGGGCGGGCGCATGCAGATCGAGCGCGACTGCGTGCGCTTCGTGGGCGGGGTGCGCCACGGCGCTACCCTGGGCAGCCCGCTGGCGATGGTGATCGAGAACCGCGACTGGCCCAACTGGGGCCAGAAGATGGCGGCCGAGCCGCCGACCGAGCCGGTCGAGAAGGTCACCCGCCTGCGGCCCGGCCACGCCGACCTGGCCGGGGCGATCAAGTACGCCCACGACGACGTGCGCAACGTGCTGGAGCGGGCCAGCGCCCGGGAAACCGCGGCTCGAGTGGCCGCGGGCGCGGTGGCCCGGCGGCTGCTGGCCCACTTCGGGATCGAGGTGCGCAGCCACACCGTGCGCATCGGCCAGACGGAGGCGGCCTCGCCCGAGATCCTCCGCCTCGACCCTTCTGGCTCCGAGCAGGCTGAGATTCGGGCCCACTGGGAGGCAGTGGAGGCGTCCGAGGTTCGCTGCGCGGACGCCCAGGCCGCGGCGCGGATGATCGAGGACATCCGCCAGACTCGCGCCAACGGCAATACCCTGGGCGGCGTCTTCGAGGTGGTCGCCTACCGCGTGCCGATCGGGCTGGGCAGCCACACGCAGTGGGATGAGAAGCTGGATGGCCGGCTCATGCAGGCGGTGGGCAGCATCCACTCGGTCAAGGCGGTGGAGCTGGGCGAGGCCCTGTGGGGGGCCAGCCGCTACGGCTCGGAGGTCCACGACCCGATCGAGTGGGACGCGGCCCTCGGCTGGCGGCGCCCGACCAACCATGCGGGCGGCCTGGAGGGCGGCCTGACCACCGGCCAGCCGGTGGTGGTCCGCGGCTTCTGCAAGCCCATCTCCACCCTGATCCACCCGCTGCCCTCGACCGACCTGGCTACCAGGCAGCCCAGCCCCGCCCACGTGGAGCGCAGCGACGTGTGCGTCATCCCCGCGGCCGGGGTGGTGGGCGAGGCCATGGTGGCCCTCACCCTGGCCGACGCCTTCCGCCAGAAGTTCGGCGGCGACAGCGTGGCCGAGATCGAGCGCAACTACCGCACCTACCTGGCCACGTACCAGCCATGAGCATTGAGAGCATACCCCCCGCTCCCCTGGTGGGAGAGGGGGGCAGGGGGGAGATGGGGAAGAGCCCGCCTCGCCACCTGGTGCTGATCGGCCTGTCCTACAGCGGCAAGAGCACCGTTGGCGCGCTGGCTGCCGCGCGGCTCAGCCTGCCCCTGGTGGACACCGATCAGGAGGTGGAGCGGCGAGCCGGCACCAGCGTGCCGGAGCTGTTCGCGGAACGAGGTGAGGCAGCCTTCCGCGCGCTGGAACGCGAGGTGGTTGGCGTGGCGGTGGCCGGCGCGCCGAGCGTGATCGCGACCGGCGGCGGGGCGCCGCTGGACGCAGCCAACCGCCGCGTTCTGTGGGAGGGCAATCTGGTGGTGTACCTGGAGGCGGAGGCGGAGACCGTGGCGGCGCGCCTCCGCACCTCGCCCGACGGCACCTTGCGCCCGCTGCTGGCTGGCCCCGACCCCCTCAGCCGCGTACAGGCGCTCAAGCACCAGCGCGAGCCCATCTACCGCCAGGCGCACTGCGTGATCCGCACCGATGGGCAAAGCCCCGAAACAATAGCAGCCTTCGTATGCCAGGAGTTTCTCAAACGTGGCCGCAGTTGAGCGCAGGTTAGAAATCCGCGCCGGGTCCCACGCCTATCCAGCCGTGGTCGGCTCCAACGTGCTGGAGCAAGCTGGCGCGGAGCTGGCCCGGGCCGGGCTGCGCGGCCGGGTGCGCGTCGTCGCCGACGAACTGGCCTGGCGCTGCCACGGCGCCCGCCTGCTCGAGGGCCTGCAGGTGGCGGGCTACGCCGTCGCATTCACCTTCATCCCCTCCGGCGAGACGGCCAAGAACCTGGCCACGCTCTCCGAGGTGTACGACTGGCTGCTGAAGGTTGGGGTGGAGCGCGGCGACTGCGTCCTGGCCTTCGGCGGCGGGGTGTGCGGCGACCTGGCCGGGTTCGCCGCGGCCACCATCCTGCGCGGCGTCCCCCTGGTCCAGGTCCCTACCACCCTGCTGGCCCAGGTGGACGCCAGCATCGGCGGCAAGACGGGCATCGATCACCCCCGCGGCAAGAACCTCATTGGCGCGTTCCACCAGCCGCGCCTGGTGCTGGCCGACGTCGGCGCCCTGGCCACCCTGCCCCGCCGCGAGCTGGCGGCCGGGTGGGCCGAGGTGGTCAAGATGGCCATGATCCTGGACGCCGCCCTGTTCGCCGAACTGGAGGCCCAACCGGCCGCCCTGCTGGACATGGAGCCCGCTCTCACCGCCCGGGCCATTGCCCGCTCCATCGAACTGAAGGGCCAGGTGGTGGCCGAGGACGAGCGCGAGGCCGAGCGCCGCATGGTCCTGAACTATGGCCACACCATCGGCCACGCCATCGAAGCGGTAACCGGCTACGACGTCTTTCTCCACGGCGAGGCGGTGGCCATCGGCATGGTGGGCGCCAGCCTGCTGGCCGAGCGGATGGGCTTGCTCTCGCCCGCCGACCGCGCCCGCCAGGACGCGCTCATCGCGGCCCTCGGCCTGCCCTGCTCCTGCCCCGGCCTCCGCCCCGAGGCGCTCTGGATGCCCATGTTGCAGGACAAGAAGGCTCGGAGCCACCGGCTTACCTGGGTCCTGGCCCCCGGCCCCGGCCAGGTCGCCCTGCGCCGCGACGTTCCAACCTCCCTGGTGGACGCCGTCCTGCACTACCTCACCACCTCTACCGAATCACCGCCCGTGCCCGTATAATGCCCGGCGAGTAGCCTGCAGCGGTCTGGCTGGGGCGTGCGCTGCATGCCATGCCGCTACACGCGCGGCGCACGCCCCAGCCAGCACTGCCATAGAGAAACGGTAGCGAGCGACAACCCTGAATCAGTCTGACTCGTACGACTCCTACGACCCCTCCGACGACGGCTCTTCCCCCAAGCCGGCCCGACCCAGGCAGGGTCTGCTGGTCTTCTTCTTCGGGCTCTCGCTGGGCGTGTTCGTGCTGGGCGGCCTGTTCTTCGGCCTCGTCTTCCTGGAGAACCTGAGAACGCTCATGGCCCGCCCTGACCCGGTCATCGTCGACGTGCCGGTGGCCGGCCCGGTGAACCTCTCGAAGCTGCCTCAGCTCCCTCAGTTCCCTCAGCTCCCCCAGTTCCCTCAGCTCCCTGCCATCTCGCTGCCGTCTCTTCCATCCAGCGTGCCGCAGCTCGGGCCGGGCACGCTGTTGCCCGAGTGGCAGGGCACGAAGCCGATCGGCATCCTGCTGCTCGGAGTGGACAAGCGCGACGACGAGAAGGTCGAGTACAGCCGCACCGATACGATGCTGCTGGTGGTCATCAACCCCCAGAGCAAGGCAGCGGTCATGGTTTCACTGCCGCGCGACCTGTGGGTGTCGATCCCCGGCTATGGCGAGCAGCGGATCAACGTCGCCCACGCCGTGGGCGGGCCGGCGCTAGCCAAGAAGACCGTGGAGCAGAACTTCGGCGCGCCGGTGGACTTCTACGCCCGGGTCGACTTCCGCGGCTTCGAGCAGATGGTCGACACCCTGGGAGGGGTGGTGGTCGACGTGGAGAAGCCAGTCAAGGACGACGAGTACCCGACCGAGAACTATGGGCTGATGCGCATCTACATCGCCCCCGGCCCCCAGCTCATGGACGGGAAGACGGCCCTCCAGTACGTGCGCTCGCGCCACAGCGAGAACGACTTCGGGCGCATGCGCCGCCAGCAGCGCTTCCTGGTGGCGCTGCGCGAGCGAGCGCTTCAGTTGAATGTGCTACCCAAGCTCCCGCAGCTCATCGGGCTCGCGCAGCAGACCGCGGCCACCGACCTTGGCGCCACCGATATCCTCGCCCTGGCGCGCCTGGGCTCCGAGATCGAGAAGGACCGGATCGGCACTCTGGTGATCGACGGCCGCTATGCCGACCCCTACGTCGGGGCCGAGGGCGCCAGCCTGCTCATGCCCAGGACGCAAGCGATCCGGGCCGCCATCCGCGAGCTGCTGGCCGCCAGCGACAAGCCGGACGCGGCGAGCGCGACGATCGAGGTGCTCAACGGCACGGAAACCGCCGGGCTGGCCCAGGCCGCGGCCGACTACCTTGCCGGCAAGGGCTATCACGTCGTGCGCGTCGCCAACGCCGACCGAATGGACTACGCTGACTCGGCGATCATCATCCCGAGCGGCAACGCCCGAGCAGGGCAGACCCTCGCCTCGACCCTCAAGCTCCCCGCTTCGGCCCTCCAGGAAGGCCAGACCGACAGCCCCGCCGACCTCCGCCTGGTGCTCGGCCGATCGTTCAAGCTGCCGCAGTAGTTCCAGAAGGCAGAAGGCAGAAAGCAGAAAGCAGAAGGTGCTGTACTGCCTACTGCCTACTGCCTTCTGCCTTCTGCCTTCTGAACCTCCGGATGGCGGCGATTCACGCGCAGCAGGGTGACGTCTCGAAAGGTGCCGCTCGCCCGATCGAAGAGCGTGCGCGCGTCGGTGAAAAAGATGCCATCGCCGAGCGCCACCTGGACGAGCGCGGCGATCTCTGGCGCTGCGAAGGGCAGGATACGGCGTTCCTCCGCCCGCTGCACGAGGTCGTCGACGGTGACGTAGGGGCTGCTCTCCTCGAGCTGGCTGGCAAAACGAATCAGCGTTTGCAGCCTCGCCTGTTCCTGGTCACCGTCTGCCATGCCTGCCTCCCCGGCCGTTCGGTTCAGGTAACTGGAATCAGGCCAGCAGGCGCAGCACTGAGATGAACACCATCGCCTGCACGATGGGCGAGGCGAGCCACACCAGGCGCGCCAGCACGGGCTCCGACTCGGCCAGCCAGCCACCCACGGCCGTGTTGGCGAGCAGCAGCGCCATGCCCACGGCTGGTAGCCAGAAGAGCTGCTCCCTGGGGCCAGGCACGCCGGGCTGGCCCGCGCCGTCGAAGTGGAGCGGCAGCAGGTTCGGCACCCCGGCGTACTGGTTCAGGATGAACCCCAGCACGACCGCCAGCAACGCCAGCGAGAGGCCGACTGAGCTCAGGGCGGCGGTTTCTCCCAGCACCTGCAGCCGTGCCCACAGCCGCGGGCGCGCCGCGGCCACCTGTTCGCCCCCGCTGGCCTCGATGCGTGCGATCAACGTGCGACGGAAGGCCGCCGGGTCGACCGGGGTCAGGGCGAAGACTCCGTGCCGCGCCTCGATGACGCTCACCTCGCCGTCCGAAGCGCTCGTGGTGTAGAAATGCACCGGCCCGGCGCCTCTGGACCAGCCCGCGCCCACCCGGTACCCGGCTACGTTCAGCAGCTTTGGCCCGGAGGTCCTGCCCAGCCGGCCGCCCGCGTAGATGGCGTCGATGTCGGCGTACGGGATCACCTCCTGCTGCCCGAGCCAGCAGATGGCCAGCGCACCCCGATCCAGTCGATAGCGCAGGGTGTAGAAGCCGTAGGTCAGCCCCGCGGCCAGCAACCCCCCGCCAACCCCTCCCAGGCCGAGCAGCAGCAGTCCCAGCGAGGCGAGCGAGGGGGCCGTGCGGAGCAGGGCAACGAAGCCCAGGCCACCCAGCAGGAGCAACGCCACCGTGGCCGCGAGCCCGATGCGGCCGCCCGCGCCCGGACGCACCTTCCACTGCGTAGAGCGAATCGGCTTGCTGTACAACTCGCTGTGCAACAGCACCACCTGTCGCGAGAACAACCGGACAGCACCCGATGACGAGGCCCCGGGTGCGCCACTATACCATCGTGCCTGCCGTGGGTCAACGGCGGGTGACCACTGACCACCAGCCACTCATCTGCGGTAGACTACCTCGCGCTCAAACCAGGCAGGCTGGACGCTCGTGTACATCGCCATCAACGCCCAGTTGCTCAGCTTCGCCGCCACCTACCGCAGCGGCGGGATCAGCCGCTATATCTATCACCTGCTGGCCAATCTCGCCCGGGTTCAGACCCCGCACCGCCTGGCCGCCTTCGTGCCGGATCTGCCGGCGGCGCTGGAGGGCTGGCAGAACGGCCGGCTCCAGCTCTATGCCACCGGCGGGCTGTCGCGGCGCCCCGCCGGGCGCATCCTGTGGGAACAACTCGCCCAACCAGCCCTCCTGCGCCGCTCGGGTGTCGACCTGCTCCACTCCACCGCCTACGTCTCGCCCCTGCTCTGGCGCGGCCCGAGCGTGCTGACGGTGTGCGACCTCAGCTTCATCCGCTATCCGGAGGTGTTCAATCGCGCGAACCGCGCCTACCTGGGCCTGCTCACTCGCCTCTCGGCCCGGCGCGCCAGCCGCGTGCTCACTATCTCGGAGCACACCCGCCAGGACGTGGTCCGCCTGCTGGGCGTGCCGCCCGAGCGCGTGGCCACCACCTACTGCGGCGTGGACGAGAGCTTCCGTCCGCTCGATCCGGACCAGGTGGCGGCCTACCGCGCTCAGCGCGGCCTGCCGGCGCGCTACGTGCTCTATCTTGGCACGCTGGAGCCGAGGAAGAACGTCCTCACGCTCCTGCGCGCCTTTGCCCGCCTGCGCTCCAGCAAGGCCATCCCCCACACACTGGTGCTGGCCGGCGCGCCGGGCTGGCAGTACCAGGGCCTCTACGAGCGCGTGTCGGCGCTCGGGATCGAGTCCGACGTCCGGTTCCTCGGCTTCGTGCCTTCCGCCGAACAGACGCTGTGCTATAATGCCGCCGACCTGTTCGTCTACCCAAGCCTGTACGAAGGGTTTGGCCTGCCGGTGTTGGAGGCCATGGCCTGTGGCCTGCCGGTCGTCTCGTCCAACGCGGCCTCGTTGCCCGAAGTTGTCGGCCGGGCCGGCCTCCAGGTGGCGCCGCTGGACGCGGCCGCGCTGGCGGAGGCGATGGGCCAGGTGCTGAGCGATGCGAATCTCCACAACACACTCCGCCGCGCGGGCCTCGATCAGGCCAGGCGCTTCTCGTGGAGCAGTATGGCCGTGCAGACGCTCCAGGTGTACGACCAGGCGCTGGCCGGTGCGCCCGCGTAAATAACCGCGTGCAGACCATGTACTCACCCGCCCCCAGCCAGGAAGCACCCCCGCTGCTCCAGCAGGTGGAACGGCGCGCCTCGGCGCCGGTCCTGCGCCGCTTGCTCACCTACCTTGCCCTGGTGGCCGGGGATACGCTGGCGGTCGCCGTGGCCTTCTACCTGGCCTGGTACGCGCGCTACAGCCTGGAACTGGGCGGTGATGTCGAGCCTTTCAACTACGTGGGTTTCGACGCCTACCTGCCGCTGGCGGTGGCTCTGGCTGGCCTGCTCATCCTCATCCTGCACTTCCGCGCCATGTACCGCCTGCCGCGCAACCAGTCGCTCCTGGACGAGTTTGGCGCGGTCCTGCTCTCTGCCGCACTGGCCACCATGACGCTCTACGCAGCCACCACCTTCGCCCGCTATCCCGCCGAGTCGCGCGCGGCGTTCATCTACGCCTGGCTGCTGTCGGCGCTGGCGATCACCCTCAGCCGGCTGCTCCTGCGCGTCGGGCGGGCCTGGCTGCACGCGCGCGGCATTGGGACCGAGCGCGTGCTGGTGGTGGGCGACAACAACCTCGGGCGTATGATCATGCAGGGGTTGGCGGCCAATCTCCACCTCGGCTACCAGGTGGTGGGCTTCCTGGGCGAGCACGGGCTCGGCAACTTCGGCCGCTTCCGCTGCCTCGGCCAGGTGGACGACCTCGATCGCGTCGTCGCCGGCCACGCCATCGACCAAGTCTTCATCGCCCTCCCGTCCGCGCCCCACGAAGCGGTGCTGCGCATCATCGACCGCTGCCGACGTGGCAACGTGCCCTTCCGTCTGGTCCCGGACCTGTACGAGATGCAGCTTGGCCAGGTCGACCTCGACACCGTGTACGGCATTCCGCTCATCGGCGTGAAAGACACCTCCATCCGGGGCTGGAACCTGCTGGTCAAGCGCGGGCTGGACGTCTCGATCAGCGTCCTGGGGCTGGTGCTGTCCAGCCTGCCCATGCTCCTGATCGCGCTGCTGATCGAGCTCGATTCGCCGGGCGGGGTGTTGTATCGCCAGGTGCGGGTGGGCAAGGGCGGCAAGCCGTTCGCCATGTACAAGTTCCGGTCCATGCGCCAGGGAGCCGAGCGGGAGCAAGCGCTGCTCCGCCCGCTGAGCGTCACCGACGGCCCCACCTTCAAGCTGCCGGCCGACCCGCGCCGCACGCGGGTTGGACGCATCCTGCGCCGCACCAGTCTGGACGAGCTGCCGCAGCTCTGGAACGTGCTCAAGGGCGAGATGAGCCTGGTCGGGCCGCGACCGCCGACTCCTGACGAGGTCGCCTTCTACGCAGGCTGGCACAAGAAGCGGCTGGACGTGTCCCCCGGCCTCACTGGCCTGTGGCAGGTGAGCGGGCGCAGCGCGCTCAGCTTCGACGAGATGGTGGTGCTGGACATCTACTACATCGAGAACTGGTCCCTCGGCCTCGACCTGCGCATCCTCCTCCGCACCCTGCCCGCCGTCATCTCCGGCGGCGGCGCCTTCTGAGTCCTGCGGTGCCAACGCCGCCGGCCGACGATATCGCGTTTGCCGCCGTGTCGACGGCTTTCCCGTCCGCCTGCTCGGTCTGCTATGATGCTCGGGAACGCAGCGCAGGGTCGTCTTCGCGGCATGCCGAGACTGGGTCCAGAGTCGAAAGTCCAAGGGTCCAAGGAGGCGTCAGGGGACTTGGGACTTTGGACTTTCGACCTTGGACTTGGTTGAGGACAGCGCCGTGCTGCTTACCGGTGGGAGTCTGTCCTGTGCCAACGCGCGCCCGCGACTGGTTCAACCAGGCCCTGAGAGACCTGCAGCAGGCCGAAGACTCCCGCCGTGCCCGGCCGCCACGAGTGGGCCTGCTTTGCTGCCCACCAGGCGGCAGAGAAGGCTGTGAAGGCTCTGCACCTCCACCTGGGGCAAGAGGCCTGGGGACATGTGGTGGCCAGGCTCCTGCGTGACTTGCCATCCGCCGTGCCGGTCCCGCCGGAGTTGGTCGAGCGAGCGCGTGTCCTGGACAGCTATTACATCCCCACGCGCTACCCCAACAGCCATCCTGAAGGGGCGCCCTTCGAGCATTACGGCCGGCTGCAAAGCGAGGAGGCGGTCAGGTATGCCAGTGAGATCGTTGAGTTCGCCCGTGCTCAGATGGCCTGACGCGGCAACTGTCCGCCAGGCCATCGCCCGCTGGGTGGAAGAGGTCGTGCGCCAGCGCCCGGAAGTCCGACGCCTCGGCTACTTCGGTTCCTACGCGCGCGGCGACTGGGGGGTGGGCAGCGACCTGGATCTGGTCGTCGTGGTCGAGCGTTCCGACCAGCCCTTTGCTCGGCGCGCCGCTGCATGGGATGTGGCCGACCTCCCTGTGCCCGTCGACCTGCTGGTCTACACGCTCGATGAGTGGCGGTCACTGTGCGCCGAAGGGCGTTTTGGCCAGGCCCTGAGCCAGGAGACGGTCTGGATCTACCCCTAGGAGGCAGGAGGCAGGAGGCAGTAGCAAATGAGCAGCCCCTCTCTCCGTCTCTCCCTGTCTCCCTGCCTCCCTCTCCACGTCCCCGCGTCTGCCGCTCATCCTGAGCTTGTCGAAGGACCCTGCGTCCCCGGCGACTGCCTCCTGGTGCCTGATGCCTGACCTCGGTGGCCTCATCCTCGCCGGCGGCAAGGGCACGCGCCTGGGAGGGGTCAACAAGGCGCTGCTCGACATCGGCGGCTGCACCACCCTGGAGCGAGTGCTGCGCGCGCTGCGCTGCCTGCCGCTGCGCGACCTGACCCTGGTCACCAACGACGACGTGCTGGCCAGCGTGCCCGGGGTGCGGTTGATCTTCGACCCCCAGCCGCACGCCGGCGTCCTCCCGGCCCTGCTCGCGGGCCTGGAGGCCTCGGCGGCCGAGCTGTGCGTGACCGCCGCCTGCGATATGCCCTTCCTCTCCCCCGCGGTCTACGAGTCTCTGCTGGCCCAGGCCAACGGCTACGACGTGGTGATCCCCGAGGTCGGCGGGCAACACGAGCCGATGTGCGCCGTCTACCGCCGCGCTGTCTGCGCGAGGGCCGTCCGCGCCGCCCTGGCGCGGGGTGAGCAGCGCATGGTCTCCTTCTTCGGCAGCGTGCGCGTTCGTACCGTGGGGGAAGCGGCGCTGCGCCGGGTCGACCCCGAGCTCCTGACCTGCTTCAACATCAACACTGCGGACGACCTGGCTCGGGCCCGGGCGCTGGCCGCGCAGGCAGCTCGCGGCCACTCCTCACTGATGTTTTGATATAAGCCGCGGCCCGATGGACTGGAGTGTGAGCGGGTCACAATCTGGTCACAGCATGGCGTCAGGGTCTGGACCGTTGGGTGGGGAGGGTGTATGTCTC
>JACQUR010000161.1 GCA_016210245.1 Chloroflexota bacterium | reverse complement strand
GGGCTGAGTGCCGGTCATGCCGCCGTCGGCGGTGGCCACGCCCGGGAGGCGGATGGTAGTGGCCGTGTAGGCCGGGTTGCAGGTGGTCAGGGTGGGGGCGGCCCCGGTGCAGGCGACCACGGTGAGCACCGAGGGGTTGTAGGTCACGTCAATCGTCCAGGAGCCCAGGGTGGCGCCGTTAGGGATGCTGGCCTGGAGGGCGACAGTGACCGTGGCGCTGGGAGCCACGGCGCTGCTGGGCGGCTGAATGCTCACGTTGGCCGTTGTCCCGGAGGGCGGCGTGGCGGTCGCCGTGGGGGCCACGGTCGGTGTGGCAGTCGGCGCGAGCGTCCGCGTGGCCGTGGCCGTCGGCGCGGTTGTGGGGGTGGCAGTGGGCACAGTGGTCGCGGTGGCCGTAGCCGTCGGTGGGGTCGTCGGCGTGGCTGTGGCGGTGGCCGTTTGGGTCGGCGTGGGCGTCCGCGTGGCCGTCGGGGTGAAGGTCTGGGTCGGCGTGGGCGTGAACGTCTGAGTAGGGGTAGGGCTGGGGGTAGTGGCGCCGGTGGTGTTGAGGCTGATCTCATCCACGAACGGCCCGATGTCGACAGCCGTGCTATCGCTGGTGAAGCGGAAGGCGAGGTAGACGTTGGAGTAGCCGAGCATGCTGCCGAAGCCGGGGACGTTGCTCAGGTCCAGGTTGGCCAGCACCCAGCCACCCGTCGTGCCGCTGGTGGCGTAGCCGTAGAAGTTGCTGCCGTCCACCGAGGCCGCCCAACTGAAGTAGTCGAAGCCGTACTCGGACGAGTTCCACAGACGGAACTGGAGATTGGCGGCCGAGGTCTGCGTCAGGCTGACGGGGCCGTAGACCATCCAGGAGTCGAGGTTGTTGGGATAGTAGTAGTACTGGGGGTCGAGGCAGTCGGCCCCGCCGTTGGCCGGCCAGGCGCTCCAGTAGCCGGCGTAGGGCTTGTAGTCGTCGTCGTCCCACCAGAACTGGCCGTAGCTGGTGCCGTTGCCGTCGAAGACGGTCCAGCCGCTGGAGGGGAAGCTGCCCTCGAAACCCTCGTACAGCAGCAGACTCTGGGCGTCCTGCAGGCTGCTGGACTCGGCCGATCGAGTCGGCAGGTTGGTCGGGGCGCGGAACTGGACCGACTGCTGCTGCCGCTGGCCGCCGGTGGTGTTGCCGTCAGTCACGCCGCGCGCAGCCTTCTCAGCCGACACCACGCTCGGCCCACCCGGCACCAGCTTGGGCCCGCCAGCCTGGAATCCGGCGGGTGCAGCACTGAGCGCGCCCTGTTTCTGGGTAGTGGAGCTGGTGCCGGTCGGGGGCTCGGGCATGATCGGGCAGCCGGTAGTAGTGTTGAGCGTGATCTCGTCCACGAACGGCCCATCAGCGACGATCGAGCCGTCGCTGGTGAAGCGGAAGGCGAGGTAGACGGTGGAGTAGCCGAGCATGCTGCCGAAGCCGGGGACGTTGGCCAGGTCCAGGTTGGCCTGGACCCAGCCGCCCGTCGTGCCGCTGGTGGCGTAGCCGTAGAAGTTGCTGCCGTCCACCGAGGCAGCCCAACTGAAGTAGTCCAGGCCGTACTCGGACGAGTTCCACAGACGGAACTGGAGATTGGCGCTGGAGGTCCGCGTCAGACTGACAGGGCCGTACACCATCCAGGAGTCGAGGTTGTTGGGATAGTAGTAGTACTGGGGGTCGAGGCCGTTAGCGCCGCCGTTGGCCGGCCAGGCGCTCCAGTAGCCGGCGTAGGGCTTGTAGTCGTCGTCGTCCCACCAGTACTGGCCATAGCTGGTGCCGTTGCCGTCGAAGACCGTCCAGCCGCTGGAGGGGAAGCTGCCCTCGAAACCCTCGTACAGCAGCAGGCTCTGGGACTCCAGCAGAGTGCTGGACTCGGCCGATCGGGTCGGCAGGCTCGTCGGGGCGCGGAACTGGACCGCCTGCTGCTGCTGCTGGCCGCCGGCGGCGTTGCCGTCGGCAACGCCTTGCGCAGCCTTCTCGGCCGGCACCACGCTCGGCCCGCCGGGCACCAGCTTGGGCCCGCCTGGCTGGTACCCCGCAGGCGGAACGCCGGGCTCGAGGGGCTTCTCCGTCGTCGGGGCCGGTGGCTCGGAGGTGCGGGGCATGGGCGCGGTGGCGTGTCTGTCCAGGCGGAAGCTCTGCGTGACGGGCAGACTGGCGCTCTGCCCCACGGCCGGTTGAGCTTCCGATACGACCTGGCCGCCGGCCACGAGCGGCGCTGCGAACAGCGCGAGCCCCAACCCGAGGCTCGCCACGCGGACCAATCGCCGGCCGGAGCATACCTGAGACGAGACTGTGGTGAACGCTCTGATCAAGCGACCCATGCTGT
Source organism: Chloroflexota bacterium (assembly GCA_016210245.1). Taxonomy (GTDB): domain Bacteria; phylum Chloroflexota; class UBA6077; order UBA6077; family JACQUR01; genus JACQUR01. The sequence goes on along the minus strand of JACQUR010000161.1, from coordinate 1,614 downwards.
CCTCCTCGCCTGTCGTGCGCAGGCGTAGCGCACCGTCCCCTCGCGCCGTGGCGCGGCTGGCGCGCAACTCGCTTCCTTCAAGCTTACGCCGACGCTATGCGCGTCGTCCCGCGGGCGCTACTCGCCGTAGCGCGCCGTACCATCATCGAGTGTCGACCAGCCGCTGGAGAGGGGCGCCTCGGCCATCCCCTCGTACCACAGCACGCCACCGGTCGCTGCCAGATCGTCGCCGGCCTGGACGGCCAGCGGAGCAGAGGGAAGGCGGATGGGGGCCTGAAAATGGACCGGCCCATCCGTGCGCTGGCCGCCGGTGGCGTTGCCATCGCTCACGCCCCGCGCAGCCTTCTCCGGCGGCACCGCGCTCGCCCCACCCGGCACCAGCTTCGGCCCACCTGGCCGGAACCCGGGGGGCGCTACGCCAGGCTCGCGCGGCTTCTTGAGCGCCGGGCCGGCGGGCTCCGACGGGGCGGGCGTCGGCGCAGCGACCAACCAGTCGGCCAGGGCCGCGAAGCTGGTGGCGAACTCCACCTCGTCTTCGGATTGAACGTTTTGAACGTTCGCCTCCTGGCTGCTGGCCGTGAGAGAGGGCCAGACAACGGCGAGCGCCAACCCGAGGCCGACCGTGGCGAGCAGTCGCAACCTGGATAAGCGCGTCTGGCGCAGCGGTGTCTCGTGACTCATGCTCTCCCCTCCCGTATTCAGGGCTGTCCTCAGCTCTCGACCGGCGCAGACAAGAACCGGCCAGGCCACCAGGGCTCAGCCGGTTCCCCGAGGTCGCTCAGTTCGGCACACGCGCACGCCAGGTTTCATCGCACCGAACCCGACGGCGCTCGTGCCAACTGGATCGCGAAGGATTCCAGACACTTTCTAGACCACTGGCGTAGTGCTGTTGCGAGGCGGCGCTCGCGACGTGTCCGTCAGTCAGTATACACCGATCGAATCCGTTGTCAAGCGCCCTTTCTCGTTCGTCTGCAGGTAAGCCGCAGCGGAGGCCGGCGGCGCGCTGGGCACGGCCGGACAACTGGTGGTGGCGGGCAGGCTGGCCACCTGGCGCAGGGTGCAGAGCGCATCCAGGCTGGTGATGCTGCCATTGCCGTTCACGTCCGCATGGCGGTAGGTGAAGGCGCTGGCCAGCGTCCCACTCTGGCCAGCCGGGTTGGCCACCACCACGTCCACGGTCGTGGCCAGCATCGCGGCCGGGCAACTGGTGGTCTCAGGCAGCGCGGCCACCGTGCGCAGGACGCACAGCGCATCCAGGCTGGTCACGCTGCCGTTGCCGTTCACGTCGCCCACCGTGCGGCTGTGGCGCGGGGTGACCGCGGCCAGGCTGGTGGCGCTGCCGAAGGTGACCGAGGTGGCAGCCCGCCCGCCTACGCTCACCGTGGCCCCGTCCTGGAAGTTGCTGCCCCCGATGGCCAGCGTGGTCCCGCCCCGCCCCGGACCCACCGTCGGGCTGACGCTGGTGACCGTGGGCGGCGCACCCACGCTGATGGTGCCGTTGCTGGTGGTGTTGGCCAGCGGGTTCCCGATGACGTCGTTGAATTCCACGACCGAGATGGTGAGCGGGCTGGAGGTGCCCGAGGCGCCCACGGCCTGGAAGGTCAGGCTGGCCAG
>JACQUR010000153.1 GCA_016210245.1 Chloroflexota bacterium | reverse complement strand
TCGGCGGCGAGGGCAGCCGCCTGGCCCTCGAGGTGCCAGACCAGCGCCTGGCCGAGGCCCTCCAGCTCGTCGAGGCGTGCGATGGCGTGGCCGAGGTGAGGACGGCAGCAGGCAGTTCAGCGCGCCACCTCCTGCGGCACCGGGTTGGTGACCGGCGAGCCCTGGTCCGCCGCGCCGCTCTGGCCGAGGGTGATGCTCATGGACTGCCGGCTCGTTCGCACGCACGCCAGCAGTCCGCCGGCCAGCAGCACCTGCCGCTCGCGCGGCGAGAAGTTGGCCAGCAGGGTCAGCTCGCGCCCGGACTCCTTGATCCGCGCTCGAACCTCGCGGTCGCCCCGCTCCAGCGCCGCTCGCAGGCCCGGCAGCTCCCAGGTGTCGCCCGGGCAGGCCAGCGCGCAATCGGCCTCCGCCGCGAAGCTGAGCGGCACGATGCCCTGGGCGATCAGGTTGCGGCGGTGGATGCGGGCGAAGGACTGGGCGATGACCGCCCGCACCCCGAGGTGCTTGGGCGCCAGGGCGGCGTGCTCGCGGCTGGAGCCCTGGCCGTAGTTCTGCCCGGCCACGATGAACCCGCCGCCCCACTCCCGTGCCCGCGCGGAGAACTCGGGGTCGAGGCGGCGGAAGACGAAGCGCGCCATCAGCGGCACGTTCGAGCGGAAGGCCATCACCTCTGCCCCGTCGGGCGAGAGGTCGCCGGTCGAGATGTCGTCGCCCACCACGATCAGCACCCGCCCGGAGAGCGAGGCTGGCAGCGGCGCCTGCGGCGGGGGCGGCTGGATGTTCGGCCCGCGCGGGATCTGGATAGTGGCGGCTACCCGGGGGGGCGGAGGCGCCAGGATGTGGCGGTCATCCGCCTCCGGGTTGGCGGGCGCTGGCGCCAGCTCCGGCTCCAGCTCGCCCAGCTCGCGCGGATCGGTGATCGCGCCCCGCAGCGCCGTGGCCGCGGCCGTAGCCGGGCTGCACAGGTAGACGCGGTCGTTGATGGTGCCCGAGCGGCCCGGGAAGTTGCGGTTCATCGTCCGCACCGAAACCGCCCCGCTCGGCGGGGCCATGCCCATACCCACGCACGGCCCGCAGGTCGGCTCCAGCATCCGCGCCCCGGCCAGCAGCAGGTCGCGGTAGACGCTGGTGCGGGCGAGGGTGTCCAGGATCTGGCGCGAGCCGGGCGTGACGGTCAGCACCAGGTCCGGAGGGATGGTCTGGCCGCGCAGCACGGCGGCCACGATGGCCAGGTCCTCGAAGCCCGAGTTGACCGAGCTGCCCACGCACACCTGGGCCACCTTGATCCCCGCCACCTCGCGCACTGGGACGACGTTGCCGGGGCTGGAGGGCCTGGCGATGAGCGGCTCGAGCTGATCCAACTCGACCACCTCGACCTCGTCGTAGGTTGCGCCCGGATCGGCGCCCAGCGCGACCCACTGCTGCTCGCGTCGCTGGTAGCGCAGCCACTCGCGCGTCCGCTCGTCGGATGGGAAGAGGCCGGTGGTGGCGCCCAGCTCAGCGATCATGTTGCAGATCGTGGCGCGCTGAGTCACGTTCAGCGTTGCCACCCCCTCGCCGTAGAACTCGAAGATGCGCCCCAGGCCGCCCCGCACGCCGCGCCGCCGCAGCAGCTCCAGGATGACGTCCTTGGCCTGGACCCAGGGCCGCAGCCGCCCGCGCAGTTCGACCCCCACGATCGTCGGGGTCTGGATCTCGAAGGGCACGCCGGCCAGCGCCACCGCCACCTCTAGCCCGCCCGCCCCGATGGCGATCGTGGCGACTGCGCCGGAGGTGGTCGTGTGGCTGTCGGCGCCGACCAGGAGCTGCCCGGGCCGGGCGAAGCGCTCCACGTGGACGTAGTGGGAGATGCCGTTGCCCGGACGAGAGTAGTAGAGACCGTGTCGGGCGCAGAAGCCCTGCAGAAACTGGTGGTCGTCCGGGTTCTTGAAGTCGAGCTGGATGGTGTTGTGGTCGATGTACTGGACCGCCAGCGGCACGGAGACGCGCCCGTCGCCCACCTCCAGGTATTGCAAGGCGGCCATCGTCCCGGTCGCGTCCTGCAGCAACGCCTGGTCCACCCGCAGGGCGATCTCCTCGCCCGGCGCCCAGGCGCTGCCGACCAGGTGCTCTTTGAGGATCTTCGTCGCCAGGTTGTCTGCCATCCCATCCTCCTCCTGCGGCCTGCACGGTCAGAGCGATCTCGAGGGCCGTTGGGCCACCAGGCAGCACGCCACGGCCCTGCAAGCGGGTCCGCAAGAAGAATGCCGACCCGGAATGCCCGGAACCGATTGTGGCGCCCCCAGGGCTAGGCTACAATCACGAGTAGCGCGGCGGATCGTCGGTGCTCCGGCGCCGGGCTTGCTCCAGGAAGGGGAAGCGTCCGGGTGCAGAGCTGCCCGCCGGGCGGGACAGGAGCCGCGGCACTGTGGCCATGCCCAAAGCCAGTCCAACGATCGAAGACTACCTGCTGACCCTCTACTCCATGGAGCGGGACGATGTCCCGCTCATCAGCGCTCGCCTGGCCGAGCGCATCGGGGTGGCGCCGCCCACCGTCACGGCCACGCTCCAGCGGATGGTCGCCGCGAAACTGGTGCAAATGGGAGGCCACAAGGAGATCGAGCTGACCGAGAGCGGCCGCCACCTGGCGGAGGTGATCGTGCGCCGCCACGCGCTGGCGGAGCGGCTGCTCACCGACATCCTCGGCCTTTCCTGGCACGAGGCCCACGCCGAGGCGCACCGGATGGAGCATGCCATCTCGGACCGTGTGGAGGCGCGACTGATCGAGGTGCTGGGCCAGCCGCGCACCTGTCCTCATGGAAATCCGATTCCCGGCTACGAGGTGGCGCTGACGGGCGTCCCGTTGAGCACCATCGCCGCGGGCCAGGAGGTGGTGGTCGAGCGGATTACCGAGGATGCCGAGATGGACCCGGAGCTGCTCAAGTACCTCGAGCAGCACGACGTCCGCCCTGGCAAGCGCCTGCGCATCTCCACCGTTGCGCCCTTCAACCGCATGCTGTTCGTGCAGACCGAGCGCGGCACCGCCCCCCTGGGCCTCAACGCCGCGGCGCAGATCCGAGTGAATCCAGTGCTGAGTGCTGAGTCCTGAGTCCTGAGTGCAGGGACGCCTCCTCACTCAGGACTCGGCACTCAGGACTCAGGACTCAGGACTCAGCACTCAGCACTCAGCACTCAGCACTCAGGACTCAGGACTCAGGACTCAGCACTGGCCGGCACCGGATCGTCCGGGCTCCGCTGCATGAACTCTGGGACCGCCTCCTCGCCCACCTCGGCCAGCTCCAGGCTCCGCTCCATCATCGCCCGCACCAGGGGGTGCTGGTCGAGCCGCAGTTGGGACTGGCCCAGCAAGAGGACAGAGACCCTGGCCGTCTCCAGGGTGACGGCCGCGGCGACGGCCAGACGGGCCTGGCGCGGGCGCTCGGTGTGCAGGAACACAGAGGCCATCTCCTCCAGGCGGCGCTTCAGCGCCTGGCGCAGCTCTGGGGTGAGCACCGTGGTGATGGCCTCACTCACGAGCTGCTCGTGGCTCTGCGGGCTGCGCTGCGGGGTGATGATCAGCCGCCCGCCCGCGATCTCGCGGTGCTGCTCCGTGAACGGGCGCACCGCGTCGTAGTTGAAGGCCCAGCTCGCCAGCTCGGGTTCCCTTAGCAGCTCCGACGATTGCTGCAGCCAGTCCGGGGCCAGACGCGCCGTCCCGGGACTGATCTCCTGGTACACCAGCGCCCGCTCGAACGGGCGCTCGAGGCCTTCGATCAGGTCGCGGCTGACCTGGAACTCGGACGGCACCGGGAAGCCGCTGCGCTGGTTGAGGGCCAGCGCCTCGCCCACCAGTTGGCTGGCGTACTCGGCCGGCAGGCGCACCCAGGTCATCCCGGGCCGCTGCCGCCACTCGTCTAACTGGACCTCGAAGCGCTTCCTGGTCGACTCGCGCAGGGAGGCGTCCTTGAGGCCGACGACGTCGTTCATCAGCAGGCCGAGGGCGTAGATGCCGCCCAGCGGCCGCTCGGCCATCAGCCAGAGCAGGCGGCTCCCCACGCCGTCGGGCGCGCTGGCCCAGGCAGCGTAGAGCGCCGCGCGCGGTTTGGGCGGCGGGGCCGGCGGCGCTTCCAGCGCGGCTGGCCACGGCACCTCCACTCCGGCCGCGCGCAGCCGGTGCAGGCTGCGGCGCGCCTCCTTGCGCAGCTCCTTGCCAAGCTGGGACTCGGCGATAGCAGCGAGCGCCAATGCCGCCCGCGCGTGCTCCACCCTGCCCAGGGCAGCCACCGTTGCCAGGGCCAGCTCGGGCTCGCCCGCGTCCAGCGCCTCCAGCTCGCGGACCGCCGCCGCGGGTTCCTGCTCGGCCGCCTCGAGCAGGGCGGAGGCCTGCTCCGCCGCGCGCGCTTCATCCGCCGCCGGGACGGGAGTCTTTCGTTGGAACGTTGCCATAGTTAAGCATTATAGCAGCCAGGGGTCGGGGACCAGGGACCAGGGGGCAGAGGGTGCGGGTCACGTTTCCGCGCGGAGCGCCGCCCTCCTGGGAGCGCAGACATCCTGTCTGCGCGGGCGAGCCGCCCCACCCCCCGGAGCCCACCGGCCTCTGGCGAGCCCGCCCTGGCCGCGCAGCCGCCCGCTCGCGAGGCGTCGCCCAGGCCAGACGCGGCCGCGCTCCGGGG
>JACQUR010000164.1 GCA_016210245.1 Chloroflexota bacterium | reverse complement strand
GCGTGGCGTAACTGTGGGTCCAGCCAGGCCCCAGTGGGCCGACGCGGTCGTCGTTGCTGGCGTACGAGCGCGAGAAGACCGGGCTGGGGCCGCGGCCGGAGATGGCCAGGTCGGTGTGCGCGTAGGTGTAGCTGAAGGCCCCGCTGAAGGTGTTGACCTCGCCCTGCTCCTCGACCGACCACAGGTCGTTGTACTCGGTGTTGGCCGGGGCGGGCTGGATGGCCAGCGGGTCCGCCTTCAGGGCTAGGCTGTGGGCATTGCCGCCCGCGATGGCGGTGGCGCCGTTCAGGGCGCTCACCTGGGCCGGCGTGTGGCGGTCCGTGGTCGTGCCATCGCCGAGCGCTCCATGCAGGCTGTTGTCGCCCCAGGCCCAGGCAGTGCCGTCGGTCTTTACGGCCAGGCTATGGTTGACCCCCGCGGCGATCGCACTCACCTGGGTCAGGTACCCCACACCCCCCGGCCCCTTCACCTGCACCGGGGTGGAGCTCCAGAAGGAGCTGCCGTCTCCAAGTTGCCCATCAGGGTTCTCACCCCACGCCCAGACCGTGCCATCCGACTTCAGCGCCAGGCTGTGGCCGCTGCCGCCGTCCAGGCTGGTCACTCCACTGAGACCGCTGACCTGGATGGGTGTGCTCCGGTTCGTGGTGGTGCCATCGCCCAACTGCCCGTCGAGGTTGCGTCCCCACGCCCATGCCGTGCCATCCGACTTCACGGCCAGGCTGTGGCTCCCACCTCCGGAGATGGCGGTTACTGCCGTGAGGCTCGCCACCTGCACAGGAGCGCTGCGGTTGGTGGTCGTACCGTCGCCCAGTTGGCCGTTGCTGTTGTTGCCCCAGGCCCAGACGGTACCGTCTGACTTCAAGGCCAGGCTGTGATAGTCGCCGGCCGCGATGGCCGCCACGCCCGCCAGACCGCTGACCTGGACCGGAGTGCAGCGGCTCGCGGTGGTACCATCGCCCAGTTGGCCGGAGCTGTTGCCGCCCCAGGCCCAGACGGTGCCGTCCGCCTTCAGTGCCAGGCTGTGGTAGTAGCCGCCGGCGACGGCGGTGGCGCCGCTGATGCCGGTCGCCTGCACGGGCGCGCCGCGGTTGGCGGTGGTGCCGTCGCCGAGGTTGCACTGCCCGTTCCAGCCCCAGGCCCACACGGTGCCGTCCGAGCGCAGCGCCAGGCTGTGGTAGAAGCCGGCCGCGATGGCGCTCACCCCCTGGAGGTCAGCCACCTGGACCGGGGTGTACCGGTCCGCCATGCTGCCGTCCCCGACCGCGCCGTTGCCGTTGTAGCCCCAGCCGAAGGGCGTCCCCGCCGGCGCCCAGGTGGCATACGCGGTGCGATCCCCACCCAGAAGCACCAGCCCGGCCAGGCCGATCGTCGCCAGGGCGGCAAGGGCTGGAGAGCCCAGCAACCACAGGGATCGACCAAGCCGCCGCTGGACTAGGTATCCGAGCAGAGTCAAGCCTTGCCAGGCATCGCGCATCGCACCCTCCACTGAGCCGCAGTTTCCTCGCTTCCGGCTCCTGGCGCGAGAGTACGACCCGACCGGCAAAAGCCCGCGCACCATACAGGAGGGAGTGGCAAGGGCGCAAGGCGAGCGTGCGGGCGGCAGCAGTTCTGCGCTCTTGCGCGGGTGGCCCGGGGGGAAGGCGACAGCGGTTTCTGGGTAGTGGGTGTAGTGGCGCAGGCGCGGGGCGATGGCCTGAGAACCTGCCTGGTGCAGCAGGCTGAGCGTGACACGGCGGAGCAGCACCGTGGCGGGCGGCCCTTGCCCTGCGTGGATGGGGCTGCGGTCTTCGCACCAGGGTCACGTCGGTGACCTGGTGCAGGTGGTTCTCAATCTGCCGATACCACCGCCTCAACTCCAGCACGCGGGCGGCACCTGCCGCGTCGCCGCGGCTCGACGGTGCGCCACCGCCTGAGCCCGCGCTGCATGGGCAGCAGCGGACACAGCATCGCCCATTCCGGCGCCGCTATGCCTGGCTCTGGAGCTCCGTACTCGTCTGCAGCGTGTGGCGCACGGCCTCGAGCAGGTCGTCCAGCTCGAAGGGTTTCTCCAGCACCCGGGCGCCCAGCCGGCTGATCTCGTCGGCTCGATCTTTGACGACGTCGGTGGCGCCGGTGCAGAGCAGCACGCGCACCGGCTGTGAGTCGGGGACCGAGGCGATCAGGCGCAGCAGATCCAGGCCGCCGATGCCCGGGAGACGCAGGTCGAGGATGATCAGGTCGGGTCGCCGCTGCCGCACCAGGCTGAGCCCCTCCGTCGCGTCGCCAGTCGAGCCAACCTCATAGCCCTCCAGCGAGAGCACGTCGGCCAGCAGGTCTTGCGTGTCCGGCTCGTCTTCGATGATGAGTATCCGGGGCATCGCTCCTCCAGGGTCGGGTTTGCCGGTCGAGAGAACGTCTGTCAGCAACTATAGACCGGCGCGCGGGAGCGGAACAAGGCCAACTCCTGACCGCCGAGACGCGGAGAGGCCGAGCGGCCTGGTGCCGCCTCTCGCAGCCGCTCGGCGCCTCGGTGTCTCCGCAGTTTGAAGGGCGCTCACCGCTGCTTCCGGACCTCGTGCTCCACCTCCGCGTCGAGCTGGCGGTTCACCTCTTCGAGGAGGAGCTTGAGCGTATAGCCGCTGCGCTTCGCGGAGCGGTAGAGCGCGGACAGCGCGACCTCCGGCGGGAGGTGCATGCGCTCGGCCAGCGCCTGCACCCCCTCGCGCACGCCGGGCTCGGCCAGCTCCTGCTCGAGCCCGGCCACCTCTTCGCGGACTCTGGCCACGAAGTCGTACTGCTGGACCATTCATCACCTCCGTCAGCCGTCAGCTCCTGGAGGTCTATGATACAAGGTTTGGCCACCGCACTCTGGGAACCACCACTCCCTCACGACGCTTGATGCAGATGACTGGATTGGGTTGAAGAGTGCGGCTGCCGCCTCGATCCCCTCGCTGATCATCTGGAGTCCGCGGTCGCCGAGAAACTGCCCATAGGTGACCCCAGCCGTGTACCGCTGGAGCGTGCGTGCTGCGTCAAGCATGTCCCAGAGGTAGGCCGGGTCACGGTCCTCAGGCCGCATAGATGACCTGGTGAGTGCGTAGGATCTCATGGCGCCGGAACGGGTTTCGCAGGGCACTCTTCTCTACGAGGTCCACGGGGCGACCGAACAGCACGGCCAACTCGTCCTGCATTTCGACGATGTCAAAGAGAGAGAGGCGGGCGTCCGGCTCGAACTCAACGAGCACATCCACGTCGCTGTCCGGGCGGAAGTCCTCCCGCAGGACCGAGCCGAAGAGCGCGAGAGTGCGAATGTGGTGGCGGCGGCAGAACTCCGCGATCTGCTCGGAGGGGATGCCGATCTGGACCTTGCCGGTCATGGCGGCACGCACCCACTCGGCATGCCTGTGCCCGCGCTCATCCCGAATCCACTCCAGGGGGACGGCCGGCAAGCCATCCGTGCGAAACCGCTACTCGCTGGGCAGGCAGTAGCGCTCGCCGGCGCAGGGGCGGCAGATGGTCTGGCCGTCGCGCGAGACCTCGCGCTGGTAGTTGATGCCCTCCCCGCAGCGGTCGCAGAAGACGCGCACGCGCTTGCGATCCAGCCAGCCCGACTGGATGGCCACCGGGGTGATCGAGAGCAACTCGGCCTCGGGCATGACCCGGTAGGCCTCGAACTGCGCCTGGCGGGCGTCCGCCCCTGGGGACGCATAGTCCTGGACCCGCGCGCGCGCGCTGTCGCGGGCGGCCACCCGCACGGCGCGCCCGGTGGCCACGTTCACGAAGGTAGCAGCCATCTTGCCGTAGTCGAGGTGCTTCAAGGTGCGCTTGCCGAGGCTGACGCCGGTGAGCGCCTGGATGGCGTCGGTGGCGCAGCGATCGATCTCGACGAAGACGACCAGGCCCTTGCCCGCCGCGCGCGGCGTGTCGAGCTCCACCTCGCGGCAGCCCGCCAGCGCGATGCGCACCCCGAGCACCTGGCCGGGGCAGGCGTGGCCGTGGAAGGCGGCAGCCTCGGCCAGAAGATCGTCGAAGGACCTGGTCGAGAGGGCGGTAGTGGTTGAGGCGGCTTGGGCAATCATGGCTGGGCCTGGAGCACCTCGCGCTTACTTCTCATGAGCAATCATCGCTGGGAAAGCAGGCCGGTGTCAACCCGAGCAAACCCCACCCAGGTTCGTGAGTTCGAGCGTGGACCCTTCACCCAACGGGTGAAGGGTCCACGCTCGAACTCACGGATTCAGGGCCCCACCGGCGGTACTCCGTCGCTTGCTATCGCTTCGCCGAGGTCAGGCATAGGCTCCCTCCTCAGTCGCAGCGTCCCCGATCCTTGACTACGGCCGCTGGCCTGCTAATATATATTTACGCTTGTTAATATATCTGGAGGGAGGAGTGCGTGTCAATCACGATGAGCTCGCCAGCCGGTCGGCGGCTGGCGATGCTGGCGCCGGCACTGGATGGGCTGTCGGAGTTCCTGAAGGCGCTGGGCGACCAGAACCGGCTGGCCATCTTCGCCGTGTTGACGCGGGGCGAGCTGTGCGTATGCGAGCTGGAGGCGACGCTGGGGCTCTCGCAGAGCCTGGTGTCCAATCACCTGCGGGTCCTGAAGCGGCTCGGGCTCGTGCGAGCGCGGCGGGATGCCGTGGATCGACGCTGGGTGTACTACTCGCTGGACGAGGCGGCGGTAGCGCGGCTGCGAGAGCGTTGTCTCGCGGTGTTCGACCTGAGCCAGATGGACCGCGCCCCGGCCTGCTGCGGGCCACAGGCGCGGCGTTGCTGAACCAGGTCCACAGTCGACGGTCCACAGTCGACCGTCCACAGTCGACCGTTCACAGTTCACAGTCCGCCAGTGCCCTGTCGACTGTGAACTGTGAACGGTCGACTCAGTAGAGTGGGAGCGCGTGCAGTGAAAGTGTCCGCTATCCTGCAGCGGCTGGAGGATTTCCGGCTGCTGCCGTTCTTCGTGCTGCTCAGCATGGCGCTGGGCATCCTGATCGGCAAGGTCTCGAATATCTCCGATTTCGAGCTGACACCACCCATCGAAGCTATCAAGTCCATCTTCGCCGGCAGCTACGTCTTCTCTCTGCCCAATACCCTGGCTCTGGGGGTGGTGCTCGGGCTGTTCATGATGATGTATCCGGCGATGACCAACGTCCGCCTCGACGAGTTGGGCGCGGCCTTTCGCGCGCCCAAACCGCTGCTGCTCGTCGCCTTCTTCAACTATGCCATTGCTCCCTTCTTCATGCTGGGCCTGGCCAGGCTGTTCCTCGGCGCCGCCGAGCAGCGCGAGTTGATGGCCGGGCTGGTGCTCTACGGTATTGCCCCCTGCATCGCCATGGTGATCATCTTCACCTTCCTGGCCAGGGGCAACACGCCCCTGGCGCTGGTGCTGGTGGCCTTCAACTCCATAGCGCAGATGCTGCTCATCCCTCCCTACGCTCGGCTTCTCCTGGGCGAGGTCCACTTCGACGTGTGGATCGTCGCCGAGAGCGTGGTGCTCTACCTGGGGCTACCCCTGGCGCTCGGCTTTGCCACGCGGCAGCTCGGGATGCGGCGGGTAGGCGAGGCGGGCTTCGAGCGGCTCGAGGTGGCGCTCAACGGACTCTCTATCCTCGGCCTGCTGTTTACCCTGGTAGTGATGTTCGCGCTCAAGGGCGATCTCATCGTCCAGCAGCCGTTCATCGTGGTGCAGATGGCTATCCCGATGGCCATCTTCTTCGTCGTGATGTTTAGCGTGGTCTACCTGGTCGGCTGGAAGCTGGGATTCAGCTACCGTGATGCCGTAGCCTGCGCGTTCAACAGCACGGGTCGTGATTTCGAGATCGCCATCGCCATCGCCATCACGGCGTTCTCGCCGACGGTGGCCCTGGCGACGGTAGTTGGGCCGCTCATCGAGGTGCCGGTGATGCTGACACTGGTGTGGATCGCCACCCGATCCCAAACAGCGCTGTTTGGTGCGCCGGCCGCGAAGGTGGCTTGACCGGCACTGCACCGGGGCCTCAGGAACGACGCTCACCGGCGTCGCTGGCCCCTGGCCGCCATCGGCAGGCCGAGCAGTAGCGGGTGATGGTGGGCTGCAGGGCGGCGTACTGCTCGCCCAGTCGCTCCGCCAGGCGAGCCATCATCCCGGTCGAGGCAAGGGGGGCGCCACAGGCCACACAGCGGGGCTGCTGGTCGCGGGCGAGGGCCACCCGCCCGGCTTCCAGGCTGGGGCGGTCCACGGCGCGCTGCAGGCGCAGGACGCCGCGCTCCGCCTCGGGGCAGCGCGGGACACAGAGTTCACAGGCCACACACAGCGTCGCGTCGAAGGTCAGGGCAACGCTCCTCTCCTGCCGATCGAGCGCCAGCGCGCCGGTGGGGCAGACGGCGGCGCAGGCCCCGCACACGGTGCAGCCGGGAGCGTCGACCTGGAGCCGGCCCCAGGGAGCCTGGGGGTGGGCGAAGACCAGGTCGGCTGGCGCGCCGTAGGCGCGGGCCAGCGCGAGCACCGCTTCGCCCCCCGCCCGGCGGGCGTTCGGCAACCGGGTGGAGACCAGGCGAGGCGCCAGCGGCTCACCGGGCGCGGCCGGCAGCGCCCAGGCGTTCGGCTCACCAGACGCGAGCGGCACGAGCCTGACCTGTTCCATCGGGGCACCCATCAATCCAAGCAACTCCTGGCAGAAGGACACGCGCTCGGCGAGCGCGGCATCCTGGGCGAAGGGGCAGTGGCCGTTGCACGGCAGCACGCCCACGCCGGCTGCGCCCAGCGCCAGACTGCGCAGGAAGATGGCTGGCGAGAGCGCGCCCGCGCAGGGTACGGCCACCGGCAGCCAGCCCGCCGGGTAGCGGAAGCCGCGCTCTACCGCCGCGTCGAGCGCGGCCGCGGTCGGCCGGCAGGCGAACAGCACGCCTCGGGGCGAGAGGTCGCTCAGGGCGGGGTCGAGCAAGGCGACGAGCTGGGCATCCAGCTCGGCAAAGGAGGCCCCAGGCAAGTCGAGCGCTTCGCGCGGGCAAGCGCTCACGCACAGCCCGCAGCCCTCGCACTGGGTCCGGTCCAGCCGGAGCTGTCGGCCGCTCAACTGCAGGGCCTCCCGCGGGCACACGTCGACACAGCGGCGGCAGCCCCGATCGGCAGCGCACCGCTGCGGCAGCACCGCGGGCACCGCGTGATACTCGTGGACCGCCAGGCTGAACAGCGCCCGCCGGCTCACGGACACCGAGAGCGAGGCCTTGAGCTGTTCGGGCCGGCTGCCTCGGAAAGCCCGCGCCCGGGCGACCGCGGCGACCAGCAGCAGCCTGGCCCGCTCCGTAGCGACCGGCGGCGGACCCAGGAGCGCCGCCCGGGCGGCGAGGTTCAGCGTCTCGACGCCCATCGGATCGAGGCCGGCCTTGCGGGCCTGCGCCTGGACCTCGGCGGAGGTGTACTCACCGGGCGCCAGCCCGAGCACCAGCCGCTCGACCGGTGGCGGTGGGGCTGCCGCCCTTTGGGACGGCAGCCCCACCGGCCATCTCCGCCACCACGCGGGCGATCTCGCCGGGGTGACGGGCCAGATCCGCCACGACCTGGACCTGGACGCCCGGCAAGGT
>JACQUR010000151.1 GCA_016210245.1 Chloroflexota bacterium | reverse complement strand
CTCCTGGGCAGGATTGAAGGCGCCGCCCACGCCCATGGCGAGCGTCAGGCGCCCGCCGGACAGGATGTCCAGGCTGGCGGCCGCCCGGGCCAGCAGGACCGGCTGATACAGGGCACCCAGCAGCACCGCCGTGCCGAGCCGCACCCGCCGCGTGCGGGCGGCGACCGCCCCGAGGACGATCAGCGCGTCGAGCCTCGGCTTGGCGGTCAGGCTGTCGCCCACCCAGACCGAGTGGCAGCCGGCCGCCTCGGCCCGCTCGGCCAGCTCCAGCACGAGCTGCGCCTGCGCCGGCACGTCCCCGCTGGCCAGCGCCCCGCGCGTCGGCAGCAGGAGACCGATCTTAGGCCTGGTATCTGTTGTCACCTCACACCCCGACGCGTGGATTTGAGATTGTAGAGTGCAGAGTGCAGATTGAGGATTCAATCTGCACTCTGCACTCTACAATCTCAAATCCGGCATGCTCCTCGTACCAGCGCGGGCCGTGCTGCCAGGAAACGCTCCATCCTGGCTGCCACCCGCCACAGGTCCGGCTCGGCCTGCTCCAGTCGCGCCACATCTTCCGGTATATCGACGTCTGCCTCGAGCCCCGCGCCGCGGAAGGTCCGCCACTCCAGTGCCAGGCTGGTAGCCTGGGCGCAGTGGCGGCGGAAGCTGTCCGGCCCGAGCTGGAAGCGCCACCTCGGCACACCGAGGCTGGAGGTTGAAGGTTGAAGGTTGCAGGCTGGGCTCGGAACTGTCGACTGTCGACTGTCGACTGTCGACTGCCTGAGCGGGACCAGGATGGCATTGGTGCCGCCGCGCGCGGCTGGAGCCAGCACCAGGCGCTGGCCGCCCGAGGCGTCCACCAGGTCCGCTACCTCCGCCGTGGCGAGGCCGGGCAGGTCGCCGGGCAGGAACAGCATCTGAGCCCAGCCGCGCGCGCGCGACCTCCGCAGGGCGGCGTCCAGCGCGCTATTGAGATCCCAGGCCGGGTCCGGCTCCCAGCGCGTTCCAAGCTCCCGGCACAGGGCGGCCACGGCCGTGTCCCCGCCTACCACGGCCACCTCTCCAACCGCGAGGCAGTCCTGCGCGGCGCTCGCCACCCGCTCCAGCATCCAGAGCGAGAGCAGCGCCCGGCGCCTGGGGTCCACTGTCCCGGCCAGGCGGCGCTTGGAGGCGGCCAGCGGCTTCATCGGGATCACCACCCGCACCTGGCCACACGCCATCAGGCCGCCTCCGCCACTTCGAGCACCCGCCGCGCCAGTTGGACTTTGTCGGCCTCGCTGGCCATCAGCGTCGGGACCACCAGCGGCCGCATCCCCAGGTCCGCCACCTCCTCCGCGCGTGCCGCGTCGACCTGGTCGAGCACGAACACGTCGCACAGCCCGCGCAGGCGCCGCGCGACAGCCACGCAACTGGGCGCCTCGCCCAGCTCGGCGAACATCTTGGCCGCCGGCCCTTTGATCGCCTGGCCGCCGACGATCGGGCTGACTGCCACCCGCGGGCCAGGGAAACGCTCCACCTGCTCCCGCACCCCGGGCAGCGCCAGGATCGGCCCCAGGCTGACCAACGGGTTGGACGGGCAGTAGACCAGTGCCCGGGCGTACACCAGCGCCTGGCGGAAGGCCGGCGCGGGCTCGGCCCGCTCGACCCCGTCGAAGCGCAGCCCGAGCAGGCGCGGCTCGCAGCGGCGACGCACGAAGTAGACCTGGAAGGCCAGCTCGCCCTCATCGGTCAGAGCCACCGTGCGCACCGGCTGGTCGCTCATGGGCACGACCGCGTGGGCGACGCCCAGGCGCTGGCACAGCTCGCGCGTGACCTCCGACAGCGTCCACCCGGCGCGCAGCAGTTCGGTCCGGCGCAGGTGGAGGGCCAGGTCGCGGTCGCCCAGCCGGAACCAGGTCTCGGCCCCCAGTCGCTCCAGCACTGCCGCCGCCTGGAAGGTCTCGCCCTGCACCCCCCAGCCCGTCTCGGGGTTCGCCAGACCGGCCAGGGTGTAGGTCACCGTGTCCAGGTCGGGCGAGACGTGGAGCCCGTGGAACGTCTCGTCGTCGCCGGTGTTGACCACCACGGTGAGCGCCTCGGGCGGCAGCAGGCGGCTCAGGCCCAGCACGAGCTTGGCGCCCCCCACCCCCCCGGCCAGGGCCAGCACGGCCCTAGCCACGCGCGACGCTCCGGTGTTCGAGGTTGGAGGTTGGAGGTTGGAGGTTGGATCCAACCTCCAACCTCCAACCTCCAACCCGTCCAACCTCCAACCGGTCGCGGCCCCCATCGGCCGGGCGATAGGTGTCCTGGAAGCGGAAGCGGTCCATGTGGATCAGCTCGAAGTACGACCCGAAGCGCTCCGGGTGCTCGGCCGCCTCGTCCAGCGGCTCGAGCGGGTCGTTCGCCGGGTCGGAGAAGACGCGGCGAATCCCGTAGGTGGTGGTTCGCTCGGCGGGCACGCGCCCGGCGTCGTAGATCCAGCGCCGCAGCTCGCGCGGGGGCACGAGCTGGCCGTTGGTAGCGCCCGCAGAGGTGGAGATGCTCTCGTTGATCAGCGTCCCCCCCAGGTCGTTGGCCCCAGCGCTCAGGCACCACTCGGCCAGCTTCGACCCCTCCTTGACCCACGAGACCTGCACGTTGCGGATGTAGGGGTAGAGCATCAGCCGAGCGACGGCGTGGACCTTCACCACCTCCTCACCCGTGGCGCCCGGGCGCAGGCCGGGCACGGTGTGGGTGCGGTACATAGGCGCCTCGCCGTGGACCAGGCTGAGCGGCACGAACTCGGTGATCCCGCCCGTCTCCTTCTGGATCTCGCGCAGCAGGGCCAGGTGGGCAGCCCGCTGGCGGCCCGTCTCCACGTGGCCGTACATCATGGTCGAGGTGGTGGGGATGCCCAGCCGGTGCGCGCCTACAATCACCCGCCTCCAGTCCGCTACGGAGATGCGGCCCGGCGCGATGCGCCGCCGCAGCTCGTCGTCCAGGATCTCGGCCGAGGTGCCCGGCAGCGAGTCGACGCCGGCCTCCTTCAGACGCGCCAGGTAGTCCTCGATCGAGCAGCGGGAGCGGCTGGCGCCGTAGCGCACCTCCTCGGGGGAGAAGCCGTGGATGTGCATCTCCGGCAGTTCGGCCTTGAGGGCGCGGCAGATGTCCAGGTAGAACGAGCCGTCCATCCGGGGCGGCAGCCCGGCCTGGATGCACACCTCGGTCGCCCCCAGCTCCCAGGCCTCCCGCGCGCGTCGCACCAGCTCCTCCAGCGGCAGGAAGTAGGCCTCCTCCTCCAGGTGGCCGCGGCTGAAGGCGCAGAAGCCGCAGCGCTTGGTACACACGTTGGTGAAGTTGATGTTGCGGTTGACCACGTAGGTCACCACCTCGCCCACCGCCCGCCGCCGCAGCTCGTCGGCGGCCAGGCACAGGGCCAGCAGCTCCGTGCCGTGGACCTCGAACAGCGCCGCGCCCTCCTCGCCCCCCAGCTCGCGCTCGTCGAGCGCTCGGTCCAGGGTCCGCGCCACCCCGGCGTCCAGCCGGCCGAGCAGCCGCTCGGCGGTGCCCGCCTCCCGATCTACCATCGCGTTTCCTCCTCGCGTACCATGCCGCGCTCGTCCACGAGCGCCTCGATCCGCCCGCGCAGCCGCCCCCGCACGAACCGCGGCTGCGCTACGTACTCTGGATAGAGACACAGCCGCTCGCGCAGCTCGAAGCCAGCCTCGGCCGTCACCGCGCGCAGCTCGTCGATCATCGGCCAGGCGTGCTCGGGATTGATGTGATCCCGGGTCACCGGCGAGACGCCGCCCCAGTCGTTGATGCCTGCGAACAGGTACACCTGGTAGGCATCCGGCGCCAGGTTGGGCGGCGCCTGGAGGTTCTGGTCCGCGCCGAGCACCAGCCGCGCCACGGCAATCGTACGCAGCATGTCCAGGACGCTCGGCTCGCTCCAGGCCCGCATGCGGGTGTCCGGCTTGGCCCGGAAGTTCTGGACGATGACCTCCTGCACGTTGCCCCAGCGCTCGTGCAGCTCCCGCAGGGCGAACAGCGCGTCCACTCGCTCCTCCGGCGTCTCCCCGATGCCGATCAGGAGGCCGCTGGTGCAGGCGATGCCCAGCTCGCCCGCCGTCGCCAGCGTCTCCAGGCGCAGGGCCGGCACCTTGCCCGGGCAGCCGTAGTGGGCCTGTCCCGGCAGGAGCAGCCGCTCGCTGGCACTCTCCAGCATCAGCCCCATGGAAGCGCAGACCTCACGGAGCTGCAGCAGCTCGTCTCGGGTGAGCACGCCGCAGTTGACGTGGGGGAGCAGGCCCGTTTCCCGGTAGACCAGCTCGCACATAGCCGCCAGGTAGACGACCGTGCTGGGGTAGCCGAGCCGCCGCAACTGGGCGCGAGCCAGAGCGTGGCGCTCCTCCGGCTTCTCGCCCAGGCTGAACAGGGCCTCCTTGCAGCCCTGGGCCTGGCCGGCCCGCGCCACGGCCAGCACCTCGTCCGGGGCCATGGTGTGGGCGTCCGGATGGCCCGGCGGCCTGGCGAAGGTGCAGTAGCCGCACCTGTCGCGGCACAGGTTGGTGAGCGGGAGGAAGACCTTGCGCGAGTAGGTGGCCACGCGCCCCTTGCCCCGCTCGCGCAAGATGCTCGCCGCCAGCAACAGCGCCGGCACCTCCGCCGCGCTGGCCCGGATCAGGTGATAGGCTTCCTGGCGAGTGAGCGGGGTGCCCTCGAGGGCGCGCTCGAGCGCCACACGCGGTTGAGTATCTACCGTCGAAAGTCCAAAGTCGAAAGTCCCGAACGGGACTTTCGACTTTGGACTTTCGACGGTAGACTCGATGGCCACGGCTCAGGCCACCCCCCGCCCGTAGGGGCGAGCCGCTGGCTCGCCCGGCGCCGCGTCGTAGCGTGGATGGGGCGCCAACCCGCGCCAGGTGACCAGCTTCTCGGGGACGAGGGCGAAGACGCGGCGGGCCTGGCTCGCGGTCGCCTCCAGGTAGGCGGGCGCGGCCGGGCCCAGGTAGCGAGCGGCCATCAGCGCCACGAGCCGGGCCGCACGGTCCGCGCTCTGTGGCCCATCCAGCGGCTCGGCCCGGCCCTCCACCAGCGCCCGCCTCAGCGGTGGCACCGGCTCGCCAATGGCCAGCGAGACGCGCGGGTTCAGCTCCAGGTAGCGGGCCCACTCGGCCCGCGCCCGGGGTACCACCCAGAAGCGCCCCTCCTGCCACTGGTACCAGACCGGCACGCTGTAGGGATAGCCGTTCTCCTTCAGGCAGGCCAGCGTGGCCAGCCAGGGGCCGTCGAGGAAGGCCTGCCGCTCGGCCGGACTCATGGGCCCGGCAGCCGCGGACAGCCAGACCGGCGGGGCCTGGACGGACGGGACGGCGGCCGAGTCGCTCGGCGCCTGGGCCGCGTGGACCAGCGCCTCCGCCACCTCGCCCAACGCTCGAGCGATCCTGTCGGCCTCCGCAGGCCGCTCGGCGCGCGGCGCGGCGTAGGCCACGGCCAGGCTGGCGCCGCGCCACGTCCCGGGCACCGGCACCCCCAGCACGTACAGGCCCGGCTCCGTGGCTGCATGCTCGTCCGCGTAGCCCACCTCCCGCACCCTGGCCAGCCGCTCGATCAGCGCTGGCCAGGGCAGCAGCCCCCCCTCTCCGTGGCTACTGGCTCGGCGCCCTACTTCGGCACCGCCCGGCTCCTCCGTCTGTGCATACCACTCCGCTACCCGGGCCGGACTCAGACCTGCCAGCAAGGCGTGGCCGAGGGCGCACCCACCCGCCGACCAGTGCAGGCCGGGCCGGGGGGCGAAGCGCGCCTGGCGCGGCCCCTCCTCCGCGGCCACCAGCACCGCCTGGGAGCCGTAGAGCGTCCACAGGGAGACGGTCTCGCCGAGGCGCTTGGCTAGCGGGCGGGCCAGTTGGCGGAAGATGGCCTCCGGCACGAGATCCTGGGCCGCCTGGCGGCCCAGGACCACCAGCGGCAGGGCGACGTGGTAGCGCCGGCTGGTCGGATCCTGGGCCACGTAGCCCTGCCGTTCCAGCGTGCGCAGGATCGCCAGCAGCGAACTGGGGCTCACCCGCACCGCCCGGCTCAGCTCCGCCAGCGCCAGCCCGTCGGGGGCACCCGCCAGTTGCTCGAGCGCAGCCATGGCGCGCCGCACGGCCGGCACGGCCTGGCCATAGGGGGCAACGCGGGACTCGGAGGTGCGAGGGCTCACGGGCTTCAGTCTACTGCACGGTCTTCGGTAGAGTGCAGTGATCGTAGCAGCGCCGACCAGCGCCCGTCAAGGGTGGTAGATGACGCCCTGAAGTTTTGATAGAAGCGGTCACGGGGAGAGGCCGTAGCGGGCGAGGATGGCCTCTCGAGAGCCGAGTGTTGGCGGGAGCACCTTCAGGCGAAGGCCGGAGAGGATGGCCAGTTCG
>JACQUR010000156.1 GCA_016210245.1 Chloroflexota bacterium | reverse complement strand
GGTCACCACGGAGCCACGGAGACACGGAGGGGAACCAATAAGAAACTCTCCGTGGCTCCGTGGTGACCGGCCCCTCACCAGCGGAGCCACGAGGGTGTGGCCCTGGCGCTGGCTCAGGCTGCCGCATCGTGCCTGGCGCGCGCGCGGCCACGGCCAGCGGCGATGGCCGCCCCGCGCGCGCGGCTGCGCGCCTGTGCCTTGCGCACAGCCCGGGTCTGCTCCAGCCGTAGCAGCACCCCGGCGACGGCACGGCTGTAGTACACGTCCACGGTCCCGCGCTTGAGGCCCAGTTCCTGGGCGACCTCCTCCGGCGAGCGGTGCCGAATGTGCCGCAGCACGTACACCCGCCGATAGGGTTGGGCCAGGCCGGAGACCGCCGCGCGGTAGGCGCGGTAGAACTCCCGATCCTCCGCCTGGCGGCAGGCCGCCGTCTCGCCCTCGGCCGCCAGCTCGTCCAGCGGGTCCCAGGCGGGGGTGTCGTCCTCCAAGTCGACCAGGCTCTCGCCAGATACATCGCGTGAGCGCTTGAGCCAGCGGCGCGCGTGCTCCCGCCGGATGTATTCGGCGAAACGGTCGAGCACGGTCCAGACCTTCGCACCCCTGTCGGCCAGGCGGCCGGCCCGCGCCTTCTCGGTGAAGCACAGGAGCACGGTTTGGGCCAGGTCCGGCGCCGCGGCCATGCCAGCCCGGGTGGCGTAGAAGCCGCAGAGCTGGTCCCAGTAGCGCCCGGCCACCACGGCCAGGGCCGCGTCCACGCGCGGGCGGTCGCCCGACTCCAGCGCCCCCCAGATCGCGCGGTCATCCCACTCCCGCCCGAAACAGCCACCAATCGCCACCTCGCTCATCGCTCGGCCTCCCTCGAGTTGTCTTGCCCGTCCTCCGTGCGCGCGGCCGTGAGGGCGAGCGATCCTGAACGGTGTGCAACTCTCGGGAGATTCGGATGGTGGCGGCGGGATTACCCGCTATGTCTTGGGACCAGTCAATACTCGCAGTACCTATCTAGTGTACCACATGGTGGGCCTGGTGCGCCAGTGCCGTTGCTTGTCTCTACCTCCTGAGCAGCCTGTAAAGCGTGAGCTGAGGAGTTTTATCCGAGCGGCGACCGTGAGGGAGCGGAGCCCCGCTCCCTTACGGTCGCCGCTCGGATAAGAGTCCAGCCCTCACGATTACTATGGCCGGCCGGGGCACGATCTTACAGAGCGCCACCTGGCCGGCAGGCCAGCTCAGAACGGATCGGCGCGCTTGAGATCCTGGCGATCAGCCCGGCCCAGGCTGCGGGCTGGCCGGCAGGCCAGCTCAGAACGGATCGGCGCGCAGCAGGCCCATGCCTCGAGCGCTCTGGACACCAAGGCCGGCGAAAGTGCCAAAGCGCAGCAGCGCCCCGAGCAGCCGGCGCCGCCGTTGGTCCTCGTCTCGAGGCACGTGGGGGCTGGGGCTGTACGCGAAGACGGCTGTCCCGGTGAACGCCGCTCGCTCGACCTCGACCCGGTTGTTCCTCAGGGACACAGGTGCCACCTGGAGATGGCTGGGGCCGAGTTGGATGCGCTCGGCCAGCGCCAGCACCCGCGCCCGGTCCGCCAGGTCGCGCAGGTCAGGCGGTGCCAGCTCCTGCCAGCCGGCCGCCAGGCTGCTCAACACCTGCTCGGGGACCGGCAGCGGCAAGAAAACGGGCGACGCCGGCCGGTCGGAGCGCGCGAGCGGCAACTGGAAGGTCGTGGGCGTCACGAAGCGCAGCGCCCAGCGATCGTGCGGGTCGGCAGCCAGGTCGGCGTAGCGCGCCGCCCAGGTGGGCGGAGGGTCCGAGCCCAGTTCGTAGTCCCAGCAGCACGAGTCGTCCGGCTGGTGGAACGGGGCACCCGGCCCCAGGTGGACGTGAGCCGGAAAGGACGCGGCCAGCCGCTCGAGCCAGACCTGCGCCGTGCGCGCCGACAGGAAGGCCAGCCGCAGCCAGTACCACCAGTCCGGGCGGACCTCCGCCGCGGGGTTGCCCTCCACGTCGAGCAGGGCCGAGGCGGTGAACTCGGCCCGGCCCCGCCAGGCGTGCAGCTCGCGGCCCAGGGCCGGGGCCACCTGCGGGAGATCGAGCAGGTCGAACACCAGGCCGTGCGCGTGGGCGCCGAGCGACGGCGGCGCCGGGCCGGCGCGCAGTGGCCGCAGTGGAAGGTGGACCTCCAGCAGCTCAACGGGAGAACCCCCGAGCGAGGCACGGTCGGGCACGCGCTTCTCCCCCGATGGCAGGCCAGGCATGTGGAACGAGGTGGACCAGGCGCACTGGAGATGATACGACGGGCGAGGAGCGGCGCCAACGGCACCTGCCCCCATCGCCCCATTCACTCCTTGTAAGAACGCTCCTGCCACCTGCATTGTCCTCCTGGACACATCTGGCCTGGAGCGCCATGGGGGCCTGGAGGAGTCACATGGGCTGGTGGTTGCGCAAAGAACGCGCGCCGCTCTACGAGCGCGTGTACGACATCAACCTGCTCACCCGAGCGTGGCAGCACGTCCGGCGGGGAGGCGGGGCAGGCGTGGATGGATTGACCGTCAAGGCGTTCGAGGCCCGCTGGGCGGAGAACATGGCCGAGCTGGCCGCCGAGCTGCGCGAGCGGCGCTACCATCCGCTGCCCCTGCGCCAGTATCTGCTCCCGAGGCCGGAGGGCGGGCAGCGGCCCATCTCCCTGCTCGCCTTGCGCGACCGCGTGGTCCAGCGCGCGGTCCTGGAGGTGGTCCAGCCATCCTTCGAGCGCGCAGCCTCGCCCGCGGCCTTCGGCGCCCTGCCCGGGCGCGGCGTGGGCGAGGCCCTGGCCCGTGCCGAACAGGCCCGCCGCGCCGGCCTCAACTGGATCGTGCGCTCGGATATCCGCGCCTTCTTCGAGGAGATCGACCACCGGCGTGTCGTGGCCTCGTTCCTGGCCGTGGCGGGCGACGATGTCATCGCCTCCCTGGTCGAGGAATGGCTGGCCGTGGGCGTGCTCGAGCCGCCCACCCGGCCATCCGCGCCGCCGCTCCCCGCCAGGTTGCCCGGGCCGGACGACTTCCCCACCATCCAACTGCCCTCCACCTCGATGCTGGTGGCGCGGCTGCGGAGCGGGCTGGAGGTGGCACAGTCGCTCCAGGCGGAGCTGGCCCGGCTGGACTACGCGCGCCCCGTGGCCATCGGGCTGGCCGGCTGGCTCGGAGCCAACCTCGCCCGCTGGCGCCCGCACGCCAGCCAGGCAGCGCCAGCGCTGCTGGGCATGGGCGCCCTGGCCCTGGCCGCCGGCGGGGTGGCGGCCGCGCGGCGCCTCGCCGCCGCCGAGCCCGCGGCTGCTCTGGCGCGCGGCACGCCCCAGGGCTCCCCCCTTTCGCCCTTGCTGGCCACGGGTGCCCTGCGCCCGCTGGACCAGGCCCTGGACCGCCCCGAGCAGACGCTGGTGCGCTACGTGGATGACCTGTTGCTGGTCTGCCGCGACGAGGGCCGCGCCCGGCGAGGGCTGGAAGACACGCGGCGGCAGGTCTACCGGCTGGGCCTGGTGCTGAATGAGGCCAAGACGTGCCTCCAGCCCTACGACGCGGGCTTCACCTTCCTCGGCGCCACGCTGCCGCAGTTGCCCGCCCTCGAGGAGCCAGGAGCCACGGTGCGCGCCCTCGCCGCCGCCTTCCGGGCCAGCGGCTACTGGCGCGCCCGGCGCCTGGCCGGCGGCCGGCGGCCGGCGACAGTCGGCAGTCGGCAGTAGGCAGAAGGCCGGCGGCCGGCGGCCGGCGGCAGAAGGCAGTAAGCGGAAGGCAGGAGGCAGTCGGCACTGGGAGCAGGCACCCCGGCAGTAGGCACCAGGGAATAGACAGGCTGCCTCCTGCCTCCTGCCTCCTGCCTCCTGCCGACTGCCCCAGGAGGTGTATCGTGACGCGGGTCTATCTCACCGAGCAAGGCGCCGTGGGCCATAAGCGCGGCGGCCGGCTGGAAGTGGACAAGGACGGCCAGCCGCTGCTGCGCGTCCCGCTGGCTCAGGTGGAGCAGGTGGTAGTGGTGGGCAAGGGCATCCAGCTCTCCACCGCGCTGCTGGTCGACCTGTTGCGGCGGGGAGTGGAGGTCGCCTTCCTCTCGCGCTCCGGGCGCTACTATGGCAAGGCCAGCGGCGCGCCCAACGGCGGCGCGCTGGTGCGCGCGGCGCAGCACGCCTACCTGGCCAATCCCAGCAAGGCGGCCAGCTTCGCCAGCGCGCTGGTGTGCCACAAGCTGGCCGGCCAGGACACCCACCTGCAAGCGCTGGGCGTCCCCCGCGCTGTCTGCGAGCGGATCGCGCTGCTGTGCCAGGCGGCTGGTCGCTCCAGGGACGTGGACCAGGTCCGCGGCTACGAGGGCGCCGCGGCCGCCCTCTACTGGCAGGCGCTCGTGCCCCTGGTGCCGCCGGGCTGGGGCTTTCAGGGCCGCCGCCACCATCCCGCCCCGGATCCGTTGAACGCGGCCCTCAGCTTCGGGTACACCCTCGTGCTGCAGGAACTGGTGGCCTGTATCAACATCGTCGGGCTCGACCCGTTCCTCGGCGCGCTCCACACCCCGGACGCCAGCCGCCCCTCGCTGGCGCTGGACCTGGAGGAGCCGCTGCGCCCGCTGGGTGTAGACGTGTGGGTCCTTGGGGCCGTTCTGCAGGGCTCCCTGGCGCTGGCCCACTTTCACATGGAAGAGGAGCGCGTGCTGCTCACCCCGGATGGACGGCGCCAGTTCATGAGGCTGTACGAGAGCCAGTTGGCGCGGCGCGTGCGCCACCCGCTGGCGCCGGGCTGGATCACCCTGCGCCAGGCGCTGGAGCTGCAGGCCCGTCTGGCCAGCCAGGTGTTCGCGGGCACGCGTGCCGAGCTGGAGCCGCTCCAATGGCGCTGAACCTCGGCGTGCTGGCCTACGACATCGCCGACGACCGGCGCCGAACCCTGGTGCATCGGCTGCTGGAGGAGTATGGCGTCCCGGTCCAGGAGAGCGTGTTCGTGCTGGATCAGTCGCCCGCGCGGTGGGAGGAGCTGAAGAAACGGCTACTCCACCTCGTGAAACGGAGCGAGGACGACGTGCGGGTCTGGCTGCTCTGCGCCGCCTGCGAAACCCGCGCCCAGGTCTGGTCCGGCCCAACTCGCCTCCCGCCAGGCCTGGCAGCAATCGTGTAGCCGCCAGTGGCCAGCGGTCAGTCGGCAGGAGGCAGGAGGCGGTCCGTCCTCCGCTCGTGGCGAGCCTGTCGAAGGACCTCCGTCCCTGCTCACCCTTCGGCAGGCTCGCCACGAGCAGGCTGCTTTCCCCGTATCCAGCAGAGCCTCCACCTGCTCTGCCTGGTGGCGAATCTGGAAGTGGAGCGGGAGGTAGGGAAAGCGGGGACTGATGACGCGCTGATCTACCGCCACTTGCCGACAGCTTTCTCTCCGACCTTGAAAACGAAGGTCCCCGGGCCAAAGGCGGCCGTGGCCTTCTCCAGTACCTCGAGGATGGTCGGGCCAAGAAGCGTCCTGCCGTCGGGTGAAATGGCGACGTACTCGCCCCAGTGCTGGGCCTCCAGGGGCTTGCCGTACTGCTCGTAGAGCCTGTCGGCGAGCTGCTTGCGCTGCCGGTCCACGGCTGCCATCTCTCTCTCTCTCTTCGCCTCCCATCACCAACAGGTGCAGGGCAGGGATCCCCTGCTCTACACAAATCATAGCAGCCAGGATCAACGGCGCATGCGGACGGCCATCGAAACACGCCCAAATGGAAAGCGCACGCTCCATGTCCCCGCTCATCCCGAGCCAGTGGTTCGACAAGCTCACCACCAGCGCGTGCCCGCTCATCCTGAGCCTGCCGAAGGACCTGAGCCTGCCGAAGGACCTGAGCCTGTCAACAGACCCTGCCTCCTGCCGCCTGCATCCTGCCTACTCCCCGCCCCCCGGCTCCCCAAACCGCTCCTCCAGCAACTCGGCGGAGAGGACGCGGTCCAGGCGGAACAGGCGCTCCTGCTGGCGCCAGTGGCAGAAGGCGCGCAGGTACTCCTGGCCGTGGCGCTGCTCCAGCGCCTGCGGCTCCACGGTGCGCCGTGTGACCGCGGCCCGGGTCGCGCCCTGGTACACCAGCAGCACGCACCGGCTTTCGGCCAGGGCCTGCCGCAGGATCGCCTGGAAGGGAGCTAGAGGGACGGGGGCTCGCGGGCGGGCCAGCTCTGGCTGCACCTCCGCCAGCGGGTCGAGCCGCGCGTCGAGGGCGGCCGTCCACAGTCGCACCAGTGCGTTCGCCCGACGTTCGGCCGCCGGGTCTGTGGGTGCCTGGACCAGCTCCAGCTCGGTGGGCGCGAGCGCGGCCGGCCAGCCCAGCGTCTCCTGGAGCGAAAGGACGAACCGAGCGGCAGCCCACAGCGCGGCCTCCACGTCGGACGACCAGGCGCCTGGCTGCTCGGTCGCCGCCAGGTGGGGCGCCCAGCGCCGGACGGCGCGCTTGAAAGCGGGCGCTCGGCCGGGCGGCAGGACCGCCGCCTCGCGGGCCACGCGCCGTCCCCCAAAGCGCGCCACCAGCGGCGCCAGCTCGTCCAGCGTCTCCGCCGGGCCCACCACGGCTGGAACGAGCCGCGCTGGCGTCCCCGCGCGCGGGTCGGCAAGCGCCGCTTCGCGCAACCGCGCGGCCATCGTGGCTCGCGTATCGTCTGCTCGGCGGGCGAGTCCCCGCGCCCGCAGCTCGGCTGCCAGCTCGCGCCAGCTCGGCTCCGCCGCGTCCTTCCCGGCCACTTCCCGCTCCTCTCGATTGGCCACCTCCCTATTGTATCCCTGGCCCCAACGTGCTACATTCACTCCAGCAAGCCCACTGCACACACTGTGATGAGCAGAGCCCAACCCCATCTCCAGGTGGGGCAAGACCCCCGCCGGAGCCCCGGTTTTCAGGGTTCCGGTGGAGGGGAAAGGCCCCCGGAAGGCCCATTTTGGGGGTCCCAGTGGGAAATCACAGGTGCGGAGTCGCCGACCGGTCGGAACCGCAGAGCGGGTAGAAACTCATCCATGATTGTCACACGGCGGTAGATGTATCGGTCGCCGACCGGTCGGAACCGCAGAGCGGGTAGAAACCCGGGTATCCTTACGCCGATGCGGCTCCGTGGAACGTCGCCGACCGGTCGGAACCGCAGAGCGGGTAGAAACCTCGGCAACCGTCCCGTCGCCCATGTCCTTGAGCGTCTTGTCGCCGACCGGTCGGAACCGCAGAGCGGGTAGAAACACGCAAGCCAGGAATACCATCGTGCCATTTCATGTCGCCGACCGGTCGGAACCGCAGAGCGGGTAGAAACCCCGTGGCCCTTGGGGTGTGGAAGCGCGAGGTCCACAGGGTCGCCGACCGGTCGGAACCGCAGAGCGGGTAGAAACCTGCTGAGCGCCACCGATCCGCAGGCGAAAGCCTCGAAGTCGCCGACCGGTCGGAACCGCAGAGCGGGTAGAAACGTGCGCCACGGTAGTCGACCAACGCCTGGCGGATGTCGCCGACCGGTCGGAACCGCAGAGCGGGTAGAAACACTCCGCCTTTATCCAGGCGGTGCCGAATGTTTTGTTTGTCGCCGACCGGTCGGAACCGCAGAGCGGGTAGAAACTGTTGCAGCATCTGGCGATTGGCGCTGGAGAGCACGTCGCCGACCGGTCGGAACCGCAGAGCGGGTAGAAACAAGCGGCTCCGCGCCCTGCCCGCGTTCGGCAAGCAGGTCGCCGACCGGTCGGAACCGCAGAGCGGGTAGAAACCCGTTCTACTTCGAGTACAACGGCTTGCGCCTGCGCGTCGCCGACCGGTCGGAACCGCAGAGC
>JACQUR010000158.1 GCA_016210245.1 Chloroflexota bacterium | reverse complement strand
TATAAGACTTCCGCTCTCCCACTGAGCTACGGGCCCGGGTGCCCCCCTTATTGTACGGGAGCGGCACGGCATGCCGTGCCGCTCCCGTACAATAAGGGGGGCACCCGGGCCCGTAGCTCAGTGGGAGAGCGGAAGTCTTATAAACTTCTGGTCGCAGGTTCGATTCCTGCCGGGCCTACCACGAAAGGAGGGGCGGTAGATGGAACTGCGCGCGCTGGCGCAAGAGCCCGGGGAGGTGGACGTGGAGGCGCTGGCGGTCGGCGCCTGGAGCGACCCCGAGGACCTGGCGGAGGCTGCGGCCGCGCTGGACGCGGCCCTGGGTGGGGAGCTGGCACGGGCGCTGGCCGCCCACCGAGTGTCGGGCGAGCTGGGCCGGGCGGAGCTCGTGGCCCTGCTGCCCCCGGCGATCTCGGCTCCGTTCCGCGCCCGGGCGATCATCGGGCTCGGGCTGGGTCCATTTCGGCAGTTCGATGCCCACGCAGCGCGCACCGCGGCCGCCGCGGGAGCGCGCAAGGCGCAGGAGCTGAAGCTGCGCCAGCTCGCCGTGTGTCTGCCAGCCCACGAGGCGAGCGACCTGGCTTCGCCGGCCCTGCAGGGCTGCGCCGCGGCCGAGGGCGTCGCGCTGGCGGAGTATCGCTACGACGCCTACAAGACCCAGGTCGACGGGCCGCCGGTTCGGCTGGACTCCTTCACCGCCGTGGTACCGCCGGCCAACGCGAGCGAGCTGCCGGCGCTGGAGGCCGCGCTGGCGCAGGGGCAGCAGGCGGCGGAAGTGACCAACTTCGTACGCGAACTGGTGAACGGCCCGCCGAACCGGGTGACGCCCGCGTACCTGGCCGAGACGGCGCAGCGGGTTGCTCAGGAGGAGGGGCTGGAGTGCCAGGTGCTCTGGAAGGCCGAACTGGAGCAGCAGGGCATGGGCGGTCTGCTGGCCGTCAACCAGGGCAGCGCCCGCGAGCCCTGCCTGGTGCGCCTGCGCTACCAGGCCGCGCGCAGCGGGGCCAAGACCCTGGCGGTGGTTGGGAAGGGGATCACCTTCGATAGCGGCGGCCTGTCGCTCAAGTCGGCCGAGAACATGGTGGCGATGCACCAGGACATGGCCGGCGCAGCCGCGGTCATCGGCTTCCTCAAGCTGGCCGCCACCTTCAAGCTGCCGTGCAACGTCATTGGCGTCTTTGGCGCCACCGAGAACCTGCCCAGCGGCACGGCGTACAAGCCCAGCGACATCCTGCGCATGTACAACGGGCGGACGGTCGAGATCACGAACACCGACGCGGAGGGGCGGCTGGTGCTGGCCGACGCGCTGGCCTGCGCCGCGCGGGAGGCGCCCGACGCGATCGTCGACCTGGCAACTCTGACCGGGGCCAACTTCGTGACCTTCGGCAACCACGCCGCGGCCGCGATCGGCAACGACGAGCACCTGGTGGAGCTGATGCGCCTGGCGGGCGCCCGCTCGGGCGAGCGCGCCTGGCCGCTACCGCTGTGGCCGGAGTACCGCCGCCAGATGGACAGCCCGGTGGCCGACCTGAAGAATAGCGCCGGCCGGGCCGCGAGCGGTGTGAGCGCGGCCGGCTTCCTGAGCGAGTTCGTGGACCGGCGCCCGTGGGTCCACCTGGACATCTACGGCGTGGCCTACGTGGACGCCGACCAGAAGACCGTGCCGCCCTATAACCTCCGCTGCACCGCCACCGGCTTCGGCCCCCGCCTGCTGCGAGAGTTCGTGACCCTGTGGGCCGGTGCGTGAGGTCGAGACGCGGGGACGCTCCAGACGCGGGGACGCGGAGACGCGGGGACGCGGAGACAGACGGAACCACCGACGTCCCCGCGTCCCGAAATCCCCGCGTCTCCGCGTCCCCGCGTCCCCGCGTCTCGAGCATCCGGCGGCTAGCTCGCAACTCGCTCCTCCCGACCGCGACCAGCCTGCTGAACAAGGTCCTGGACATGGGCTTCGCGGTGGCCATGCTGCGCATGCTCCAGGCCGAGGGGGTGGGCCAGTACACCGTGGCCGTCGTGCTGGCCGGGTACTTCGACATCCTGGTCACCTTCGGCCTGCCC
The DNA here is from genome assembly GCA_016210245.1 of Chloroflexota bacterium. Lineage (GTDB taxonomy): Bacteria > Chloroflexota > UBA6077 > UBA6077 > JACQUR01 > JACQUR01. The sequence continues at coordinate 2,637 of JACQUR010000158.1, read as the reverse complement.
ACCCTGATTACCCGCGAGGTGGCCCGAACGCCGGGCGAGGCTGCCCGCTACCTGGGCTCCTCCCTGGCCCTGCGCTACGCGCTGTGGGCGCTCTGCCTGCCGCTGGTCGCGGTGTTGCTGGGGCCTGGCGCCGATGTCCTGGGCGTCAACGCGCAGGTGGCGCTGGCGGTGTGGTTGCTCGTGGCTGCCATGCTGCCCGGTATCCTGGCCGGCTGCCTGAGCGCCCTGTTCATGGCCCACGAGCGCATGGATGTTCCGGCGCTGGTGGCCGTGGCCACGACGCTGCTCAAGGTGGCGCTCGGCCTGGGGGCGCTGCTCGGTGGGTACGGCTTCGTCGGCCTGGCCGCGGTGGCGGTGCTGGCCAACCTGGCCACCGCGGCCCTGCTGCTGGGCCTGTGCTGGGTGCTGCTGGGGTGGCCGGGGGCGCAGCTCGATCTCACCCTTGGCCGCCGCCTGCTGGGGCCCGCCTTTCCGCTCATGGTCAGCAGCCTGCTCAACAGCCTCTTCTTCCGCCTGGACGCGCTGCTGCTCAACCCCCTGGCCGGGCCGCTGGCCGTCGGCTACTACAGCTCGGCCTACAAGGTCATCGATGGGCTGCTGGTGGTCTCCTCCAGCTTCACCCTGGCCCTCTTCCCGGTGCTCTCGCGCCTGGCCCACGGCCCGAGCGAGCGCCTGCGCGACGCCTACTGGCTGGGGCTCAAGACGCTGCTGCTGGTGAGCGTGCCGATGGCCATGGGCGTGACGCTCCTGGCCGAGCCGCTGATGGAGCTGTTCGCGGGGCCGAGCTACCTGCCCCACGCCGCCCTGGCCCTGCAGGTGCTGGTGTGGTTCCTCCCACTCAGCTTCGCCAACGGCCTGACCCAGTACGTGCTCATCGCCCTGGACCGCCAGCGCGTCCTGACCCTCAGCTTCGCCCTGGCCACCGCGTTCAACGTGGCTGCCAACCTGTACCTGATCCCGCGTTACAGCTACCTGGGCGCCGCCATCGCCACCATCCTCTCGGAAGTGGTCCTGCTGGGCCCCTTCTGGCTGGCGCTGCTCCGCCACCTGCCCGGCATCCCGCTGCTGCGGCTCGGCTGGCGGCCGCTGCTCGCCTCGGCGGCTATGGTGGCGCCCGTGCTGGCAGTGCGCGAGGTCCACTGGCTGCTCGCCATTCCGGTCGGGGCGCTGGTCTATGCAGCGGCCGTGCTGGTGCTCCGCACCCTCGATCAGGCCGAGCTAGCGCTGTTGGAGCCGCTGGTGGGGCGAAGAGTGGTGGCGTCGGTGCGGCGGATGAAACAGTGAAGCGAGGAGCGGTGAGCTAGCGGGACGCTGCGCGCGTCCCGCGCCCGCGGCGCACAGGCGGACGCTCCTGCTGCCCTTTCGGAGCACCCTTGAGGCGGACGGCCTCGAGCGCGGCCAGCATACGGTCGAAGGCTTCTGGTCTGGTTTCGCCGGCCACTTCCTGCACCGGCAGGATCGTCACTCCCACGTCTCCATAAGGCGGAAGCAGGTCCTGCGTGGTCACCGCCTCAAGAGGGATGTCCAACGGAAAGGAAAACTCGAGCTCCCGGAAGTAGACCTGACCATCCGCTGCATCTTTCAAATACAAGACAGTGGTGGGCTTCTCGGGCGGGCCGAGAAGCACTGGCCTGAATCTAATCACCTCAGCCATCGCTCCACATCCGCTCGCGTCAGTTCCTTCTCGCGGTAGAAGTCTCGCGCTCTCATCAACGCTACCACAGACGGCTGCTCGAGCGCGAGCCTCCACGTGGCTACCAAATGATCCAGCACCTGCTCGATCTCATCGGGCTCGCGCAGCGGGTGGGTTCGCAGGAACGCTGCCGCAGGGATCTCTTGCTCTTCCGCAGCAGCCCATGCCTGCCAGTAGCGTGCTTCTTCCCAGCATGCCCGCGCGTGCGCCTGCCAGTAGTGTTTGCTGTCCAGCCGCACGTCCAGCGGCTGCCGGACCCCCAGGAGTCGGTAGCCTTCCAACTCCTGGGACACATGCCAGTAGATCGCCCGCGCGGCCGGATGGCCTCGCTCGATCAGCGTCCAGGCCCAGCTCGGCGATGCAGCGTTCTTGGAACCCATCGCGCAACTCCTTCCGACTCAAGAGGCGGTGGGTGGCTGGTGTTCGGTGATCTCCGAGCGCAGCAGCCCTACCGCGTGGGGGAGGACGGGCACCACCACGTCCATGGACTCGCGCACGCCTTTGGGGCTGCCGGGCAGGTTGACGATCAGGGTGTGGCCGCGCACGCCGGCCACCGCCCGGGAGAGCAGCGCGTTCGGGGTGTGCCTGGCGCCCTCCAGGCGCATCGCCTCGGCCAGGCCGGGCACCTGGTAGTCGATCACCTCCAGGGTGGCCTGCGGGGTCACGTCGCGCGGGCTGAGGCCCGTGCCGCCGGTCGTGAACACCACGTCCAGGTCGAGCTGGTCGGCAAAGCGGAGCAGCGCGGCCACGATGGCCGGGCGCTCGTCGGGCACGACCACCGCCTCCACTACCTGCCAGCCCTCCCGCTCCACCCGCTCGCGAATGGCCGGCCCGCCCAGGTCCACCCGCTCGCCGCGCGAGGCTTTGTCGCTGGCGGTCAGAACGCCTACTCGCAGTGCTGATCGCAGTGCAGAGTGCTGAGTGCTGAGTGCTGAGTGGGGGAC
>JACQUR010000149.1 GCA_016210245.1 Chloroflexota bacterium | reverse complement strand
GGGTGGGGGCTAGGGCTGGCCTACGCGGTGGACGGCGCGAGCAACGTGGAGGTCTACCACGAGGATGGGCTGGGGTCGGTGCGCGCCATCACCGATGCCAGCGCGCTGGTGGTGCAGACCTATCAGACCGATGAGTTCGGGGTGGCGACGCTGACCCAGGGGACGGACAGCCAGCCCTTCCAGTACACGGGGGAGCAGCGGGATGGGGAGACGGGGTTCGCGTACCTGCGGGCGCGGATGTATGACCCGGGGCTGGGTCGGTTTCTCCAGCGCGACTCATTCGCCGGGCTGCTGCGCAATCCACTCTCACTGCACCGCTACGTGTACGCCCGTACTAACCCGGTGAACCTGCTCGACCCGAGCGGGCTCTACGAATATCGGTATGAGTGGTACCTGGGCCAAAGGAGCATAGTGGGCACTCCCGAACGGGTCATGGAGTACTTCCAGCAGCATCCTCGGGAGATCTTCCCCTTCGACCTCAGGGAATGCGGCGCGATACAGCTCGGCGCGCAGTGCGATCTTGATGCAGGGCCAGGGCCTGCAAAGCACGCTCCGGTTGAGATAACGGCCGTGTCCTCGACCAGCTTTACGTTCACCGCGCTAGAGCGCCACTTCGACTATAACCCCAAGGACCCCCAGGGTTCCTGGATCAGGTTTACGATCATCGAGCGGGGTGGAAACATCTATCTCCAGCAGAAGGCACGCGCGCTGGTGGAGGATCCGCGCATCGACTTCTTGGCGCCGAGGGTGGCGTACTTGACCTGGGCACAACAGGCTAGGAACCTCAGGAGGATCTTCAACCCGGCGTATCCGGCGGAGCCAATGCCCCAGTTGGGCGGGTGAGGTGAGCGAACCACCGGACCGCGGGGAAGGCCCGGAAGGAGGCGCGGTCCGGCGTCGGCTGGGCTGGATCGCCTTGGTGCTGGACGTGCGAGCGCGCCGCACTGAGGGGCCACACGAGCATCGGCGCGCCTTGGTGGGGGATGGCAGACCAGCCAGATCGGTGAGGCTGCGCGCGTGATCGGGGGTGTGGCATGGCGAGGTGGGCCAGGGTTTGGACCGTGGCCAGGTGGGTGCTGGGCGCCGCGGTGCTGGCCGCGGGGAGCTACATACTCGTCGGGTTCTGGAGTACCTTCAACAGGTTCGGAGTCGTCCGCAGCCTGGGGCGTCCGCCCGAGTGGGACGCGGAGATCATGTTCTGGTACGCGCTCCCTGGATTCCAGGCTGGCCTGCTGGTTGGGCTCCTGCTGGGCTTCGTACGCCTCGGGGTGGGTCCGCTGCTTCTGGTCCTGAACCTGGCCGTCTGGGCGGAGCTAGCGGTGAATGTGGGGATCATTGCGTACCTTGTGCTACGGGGTGCATTGTTCTAGCCTTCGAACCATCGGCCAGAGGGGTGAAGGAGACGGCCCAGCACCGCTTGCCGACAATCCGCCCCTTCATTCAGAACCTGTCGGCCAGCCCGAGCCCGTTCGCACCGCTGGCCGGCCAGAGCACGACCCTCAGCTACAGCCTGGCAGACGACGTCTCGTCCATCGCGACGGTCACGGTCAAGGTGTACGACAGCCAGAACGCCCTGGTGCGCACCCTGGTGAACGGCAGCCAGGCGGTGGGTGCCCAGAGCGTGGCCTGGGATGGCAAGAACGACGCGGGGGCGATCCTGCCCACGGGCAGCTACACGGTCAAGGTGAACGCCACCGATGGCACCTCCCTGGCCGCGCCCGAGCAGACGCTGAGCGTGGCTCTCACCCGCCAGGCCTCAACCACCTATGGGTATGACCGGCTGTATCGCCTGGCCAGCGTCGCGGCGCCCAGCGGCCCGACCGGCTACGAATACGACAGCGTGGGCAACCGCACGACCATGACCCGGGGCAGCGCCACCGGTTACTCCTACGATCGGGCCGACCGGATCACCACGGCGGGCACGGTGAGCTACTCGGTCAACGCCAACGGCAACCTGGTGGCGCGAGGGCCGGATACGTTCGGCTACGACCAGGCCAACCGGCTGAAGACCGCCACCCTCGGCAGCACGACTTCCACCTATGGGTATGACGGGGATGGCAAGCGGGTGAGCGCCACGGTGGGCACCAACCCGACGGTGACCTATCGCTACGACGTGAACCGCTCGCTGCCGGTGGTGCTGGACGACGGGACGCGCAAATACGTCTGGGGGCTGGGGCTGGCCTACGCGGTGGATACCGCGGGGAACGTGGAGGTCTACCACACGGACGGGCTGGGGTCGGTGCGAGGGATCACGGATGGCAGCGCCCAGGTGGTGCAGACCTATCAGACCGATGAGTCTAGAGCCGGGACGATATCCCCCAGAGCCAAGCTCTTGTGCGGCGCCTCGACCACCCGGCCGGAGGCCTCGTCGTAGACGTGGAAGATATCCTCGCGCCCGCCGCGCTCGAGGTCCTTCTCGCGCAGGAACCTGCGGGTGGACTCCACCAGCAGCAGCGGCATGTCGGTCTGCTCGCGCACGAAGTCGGCCCGGTAGAGCCGCTCCCTGACGATCACCTGGCACATAGACAGGGCCAGGGCGGCGTCGCTGCCGATGTTGATGGGCACCCAGTTGATCTGGTTCTGGATCTGGGTCCCCGCGCCCTGGGCGAGGGCGGCGGCATTCAGAAGAAGATCCCCTTCCGCCTCCAGGTGCTGGTACTCGGCCTGGGAGAGGCCGAGCAGGCCGACGAAGGCAGCCTGGTTGTGCTCGCCCAGGCAGGGAGCGGGGCGAAGGGAACTGCCCCTACGATGCGGCACTGCGCGACAGTCGGACGGTGGCTACGCGGCGGCCGTCCATGGCCTCCACCTCCAGGCGGTAGTCGTCCAGGCGGAGGGAGTCGCCGGTGCGGGGCATCCGCCCCAGGCGGGCCATCACCAGCCCGCCCACGGTGTCGTAGCCCTCCTCAGGCAGGTCCAGGTGGAAGCGCTCCGCGAATTCCTCGATCCCGACCAGGCCGTCCACCAGCACCGTCCCGTCGGGCTGAGGGCGGATGGGCTCGTGGGGGCGCTCGAACTCGTCTTGCACCTCACCCACGATCTCCTCCAGCAGGTCCTCCATGGTCACCAGCCCGGCGGTGCCGCCATGCTCGTCGATCAGGATGGCCATCTGGGTGCGGCGGCGCCGCATCTCGGCCAGGATGTCCTCCACGCTCGCGCTCTCCGGCACCACCAGCGGCGGACGCATGATCGTGCGCACGGGCGCCCGTGGGTTCTGTCCCTGCCTGAGGGAGCGCGCCAGGTCGCGCAGGTGCAGCACCCCCACGATGTGGTCCAGGTTCTCCTCGTAGATGGGCAGGCGGGTGCGGCCCTCGCGGGCCACGCACTCCAGCGCCGCCTCCAGCGAGGTGGTGGCCTCCACGGCTACTACCTCGGTGCGCGGCACCATCACCTCGTGCGCCCGGGTCTCGCCAAACCCGAACACCCGGTTGACCATCTCGCCCTCCACCTCGTCCAGCACGCCCGCCTTGCGACTGGCGATCACCATGTAGCGCAGCTCTTCGACCGAGTGGACCAGCTCCTCGGCGGCGAGGGGCGGCAGGCGCACCAGGCGCAGGACGAGGTTGCTCATGCCATTCAGCAGGAAGATGGCAGGCCGGAACAGGACGAGGAACACATCCAGCGGCACGGCCACGGCCAGCGCCGTCCGCTCCGTGCGCTGCAGCGCGAACATCTTGGGCGCCTGCTCGCCCAGCACGATGTGCAGGGCGGTGATGGTGCCGAAGGCGAGAGCCACCGCCAGCGTGTGGGCGCCGACCAGCGCCCACTGCTCGGGCAGGGCGCGGAAGAGCGGCTCGAGCAGGTCGGCCAGAGCGGGCTCGCCGATCCAGCCGAGGCCCAGGGAGGCCATGGTGATGCCGAGCTGGGAAACCGCCAGGGAGGCGCTCAGGCGTTGCACGGCGCGCTGCACGGCCGGGCCCAGCGGGTGGCCCTCGGCCACAAGCTGCTCCACGCGACTGCGGCGTATGGCCACCAGGGAGAACTCGGCGGCGACGAAGAAGCCGTTGGCCGCCACCAGCAGCAGCACCGCCAGGAGGCGGAAGACGGTCTCGAGCACAGTGCCTATCGCCTCCGTCTCCTATCCTGAGTCGACAGTCGACAGTTCACAGTCGACAGGGCACTCGCGGACTGTGAACTGTGGACTGTCGACCATGGACTCGGTTTAGCAGGGACACGGCCTGCTCGCGCCCCTACCAGGGGACCGGGCAGAGACAGCGCTCTCTGCCGTCTCTGCCGAGACGGTTCCTCTATAATCTGCTGTAATGGTAGTGCAAGGAAGGCTATGACCGCACCCGAGTCCCCTCGACCTCTCCCGCGCCGCGGCGTGTGGCGGCGCGTCGCGGGACGCGTCCTGCGCCGGCTGGGCTTGCCGCTGCTCGGCCTGGCGCTCCTGGCCGTGCTCGGGCTCGTGCTCTACACGCAGCAGGGGCAGCAGCCGGCCACTCGTCCGCCGGCGGCCAGTTCCCAGCGAGCGGCGCCCGCCAAGCCGCAGCAGCAGCGCCCCCCGGGCGCCCAGCCTGCCCCCGTGCCCCCGACCCGCACCCCTGGCGCGTCCGAGCTGCGGGTCATGCTGCCCCGCGTCACCACCCTGGATCCTGGCCTGGCCTACGACTCTGAGACCATCCCCGTGGTGCAGCTCCTGTTCGAGGGCCTGCTGGCGGTGGACGAGCAGGGCAAGCTCGGCCCGCGCGGCGCCCAGCGCTGGGAGGTTTCACCGGATGGCCTGACCTATACCTTCTTCCTGGACCCGCGGGCGCGCTGGTCCGACGGCCAGGCAGTGCGCGCCGACGACTACGTCTTCGCCTGGCAGCGCAACGTGGACCCCGCGACCAGGTCGCCCTACGCTCCGGTGCTCTTCGCCCTCAAGAACGGCGCGGCTATCAACAGCGGACGGCTGAGGCCAGACCAACTGGGCGTGCGGGCGCGAGACGACCAGACCCTGGTCGTCTCGCTGGAGTCGCCGGCGCCCTACTTCCCGTCCCTGGTTGCCACCTGGACCTACTTCCCCTTACGGCGGGACCTGCTCCAGCGCCTGGGCGAGCGCTGGAGCGAGCCCGGCAGCCTGGTAGGCAATGGGCCCTACGTGCTGCAACCGATCCAGGCGGGAGAGGTGGTCCTGGCGCGCAACGACCGCTATGTCGGGCCACGGCCGGGGGTGGAGCGGATCGTCTTTCGCGACTATGCGAACGCCGGCCAGGCCATGGACGACCTTCGCCGCCGCGAGCTGGACATTATGCCCTACTCCGCCAGCCTCAAGGATGTGATCGCCCAGGACCCGCAATTGGCGCCGCTGCTGCGTTCCTTCCCGCGCTCTGGCACCGCCTTCCTGGTGCTCAACCATCGCCGCCAGGCGCTCCAGGATGCGCGGGTGCGGCGGGCGCTGGGCATGGCCCTGGATCGGGCGGCCCTGCTCGACGAGGTGACCGGCGGAGCCGGCGAGGTCGCCCGCAGCCTCCACCCGCCGGGCATCGCCGGGCGGGACCCTGCGCTCTGGCCGAAGGAGGACGTGGCCGAGGCGCGCCGCCTGCTGGCCGAGGCCGGCTACCCGGATGGCCGCGGCCTGGAGCTGGTGATGGCGGTCCCCAGCGTGGTGGACCCGCTAGGGCGGGAGCTGCAGCAGCGCTGGAAGGACACGCTGGGCGTCACCGTGCGGCTGATGGAGGTGGACAGCGTCCCCGCACTGCGCGACTCGGACGCCTGGCGTAACCAGATCGACCTGTATGCGGGGAGCTGGCAGTCCGACTACGAGGATCCCTACAACTGGTTCAACCTGCTCTGGGACTCACAGCACGATCCGGGGCAATACAACTCGGGCTGGCGCAACCCGGACTTCGATGGCCTGGTCCGCGCCGCCCAGGCCGAGTTGAACCCGGCCCGGCGCACCGAGCTGTACCATCAGGCTGAGCAGATCATGGCCACCGACTATCCCCTGATCCCGCTCTACTACCCGGTCGAGCAGTACCTGGTGCGGCCCGAGGTGCAGGGCTTCCAGCCCGGCCGCACCGCCCTGGCCGTGCCCCTGCTGGGCGTCAGCCTGTCCGCCACCACCCAGCTCTGACGGAGTTAACAGTTAACAGTCGACAGTCGACAGTCCAGAGGCCTCCTTATCCTTGAGCTGTGGATTCTGGCGTCGAGCGCCTTCACCCACGGGTGAAGGCGCTGGACGCCAGAATCCACAGACCGGGGTTATCCTCGACTGTTGACTGTCAACTGTCGACTGTCGACTCCGTTTAGCAGAGTGCTACCTCCCGCTTAGCCATTTCTTAACACCTACCGGCGATACTGCTCTTGGGGCGCATAGCTTCGGAAGAGCGAGGCCGGGCCCAGCCTGGGCGCGAGCGCTGCGGGGTGGGCCCGGCAGGGCGCCAGCAAAAGGAGAGTGGAATGCAGACGAGCGCGGGGATACGCCACCTGGCGGACGTGCGCTGCGTCCACTGTGCGCGTGTGGCAGGTCAGTGGGAATGGGCGACCGACGCCCCCGAGGGCCACGGCACCTTCAGGGCCGGAGACGGTGCCGAGCAGGCGGGCGTGCTGTGGCGGCTACGCTGCTCCGCGTGCGGTGGGCCGGTCTACCTGGAGGAGGAGCGGTCCATCCACGCCCAGGAAATGCCCGACTTCGGCCCCATGCGGCGAGGCCGCAAGCCCAGGCAGCGCGTCGGCTAGACCTCTGCCACCCGTGAAGTGAGAGGAACCAATCTGGGGTGGGGAGCGTGCGCGGCCGACCCAGTCGGCCGCGCACGAT
>JACQUR010000144.1 GCA_016210245.1 Chloroflexota bacterium | reverse complement strand
GCCCGCCCGTGCTCCGCCAGGGCCACCCGGTAGCCCAGCCGATCGAGGCGCCGGGCCAGCATGTCGCGGTTGATCTCGTTGTCGTCGACCACCAGCACCGAGGCAGGCTCGACCGACGCCTCGGCGGCCGGGGGAGGCGCCGGTGGCTGCAGCCGCAGCACCTCCTGGCCGGCGGGCGGTCCGGCGGGCGCTGCTGCTTCCCCAGCATCCTCGCCCGCTTCGGCCTTCGAAAGCTCCAGGAACGCGTTGATCACTCCGAGCAGGTGCTTGCCGGCGCTGCAGATCCTCCGGAAGTCGGCTGCTAGCTCCGGCTGCCCCTGCTCCTCGGTCTCCTCGTACAGCATCTCGCTGTAGCCGATGATGGCATTCAACTGAGTACGCAGCGCAAAGCGTAGTGGGTCGAGGTCGAGGGCCCCACCGTTGGCCTTGGAGGAGTCCAGGAAGTCGCCGATGTGGCCCAGGAGCGCGGTGCCCGCTATCAGGATCTTCTGGATGCTAGCGACGAGACCAGGCTGGCCCAGGTCCTGGGCGTTCTCGAGCAGCAGCTCACTGTAGCCGACGATGTGGTTGATCGGCGTGCGCAGATCGTGCCGCAGGCTGCGGAGCAGGTCGCGCATCGCCCCGGCCGCAGCGTCCGGCTGCTGGGACACGTCTTCCGCGGCTTGGTGGGCCCACAGGGACTCGGGCATCTCAGTATCCCCTCACGACTCCAGGTATCCACCTTTGCGGTGCTTGCCGCCTCGCTCCTGCCGATCGGCCCTCAGCCCTTGCGGCCGCGCAGCCCGCGCACCAGGAAGCCGAGGATGGCGGCGGTCATGGCGAAGGCGGTGCCGAAGAGCACGGCCATGGAGGCCAGAGGGAGCCCGAGCTCCTGCAGCAGGACGGCCACGCCCGCCAGCAGCAAGGTAATGCCGAGCAACAGGCGCAGGCTCTGGCTGGGCGCGTAAACGGTGGCCATGGCGCCGAACTGCGACCCGAGCGCCGCGCCGACGAACATGATGCCCGCCGCCAGCGGCTCCACCCGCCCGGCCAGCCCGTAGCTGAGGGCGCCGTAGCCGGCGGTCAGGACGACCGAGGCCAGGCTCGAGGCCACGGCGGCGCGGGTGGCGATGCCCAGCAGGTAGACCAGGGCCGGCACAATGATGAAGCCGCCGCCAGCGCCCAGGAAGCCCGCCACGACACCCACCCCGAGCCCGACGGCTACCAGCACCCACAGCGACAACCCCGCTGGCGCGCTGGCCAGGTACAGGGTCGGCGGCAGGCGGAGCGCCTGGATGCGCCGGCTCAGGCGCGTGCTCGGCTCCGTGTCCGCGCCCGCCTTCGGGCTGCTCCCAGCGTGACCTGGTCGGCTGCGCGCGTACTCGAGCACGATCGACAGTCCTACGCCCCACAGCAGGAGCAGATAGGCCAGGCGTACGGAGGTTCCGGCCAGGCCGCTGCCCTCCAGCAGGAAGACCAGGCGACGGGCGATCTCCAGGCCCGCCATGCCGCTCAGGCCCAGGACCAGCGCCAGCCGCGGGTCCAGGTTGCCGAGTCGATAGTGGCGGCTGGCGCCGACCACGGCCGAGCCGGTGACGTACGCCAGCCCGGTGCCGATGGCGTAGACGATGGGGAAGCCGAGGATATTGAGCGAGGGGGTGGTCAGCCAGCCCCCGCCCACGCCGAAGAAGCCCACCAGGACGCCGACCGAGAGTCCGATCAGCAGCAGCCAGGGCCAGGCCAGGGACACACCGGCGTGCGGGAAGTAGAGCTCGATCATGCGCTGATTCGAGTGCTGAGTGCTGAGTGCTGAGTCCTGAGTCGAGGTCGCGCGTCCTCACTCCGCACTCAGCACTCACCAGGAGGCTGCAGCCGAGGCCGAGAGCCATTGCGGCGCATGATACACCTCCCTGGTGCCTGCGTCACCTCCCTCGGGCAGAGCGGGGTCCGCCCAGTTCTGGTGCGTGGAGGTCGTAGGGGCAGACGGCCCTGTCTGCCCGCCGCCCCGAGGGCGGCAAGGCGTGGTGGCCAGGGGGCTGGCCAGCAGCGCTCCTCCGGCCCCCTGGGCACCACGCTCTGCCGCCCTCGGGGCGGCGGGGCGACCGAGCCGTCGCCCCCTACGGCTCAGCGACCGCCTGCACAGCAACTGGTCACACCCGGCAGGGCCGCTCATGTGAAAGTCCTGAGTCCTGAGTCCTGAGTACGTGGGCGGACACATAGGTCCGCCCCTACTCAGGACTCAGCACTCAAATCAGCGCGCCCACCAGGAGCCGGACTCCCACAGCCAGCAGGCCGAGGGCGAGGCCGCGCAGGATCCAGCGCCCGTGGACGCGCTGCGAGAGCCAGGCTCCAACCTGTGCCCCGACCAGGACGCCAGCGCCCAGGGCCACGGTGCGCCACACTCCGTAGGCGAACTCGCCGGCCAGCACGTGGGTCACTGTGGCCGCGAAGGCCATGAGGGCCAGGATGAAGTGCGAGGTTGCCGTGGCGACGTGGGCGGGATAGCCGAGCACCTGGATGAGCAGCGGCACGTGGATGATGCCGCCGCCGATGCCGAAGATGCTCGCCAGGAAGCCGACGAAGAAGCTCAGGCCGGCGCCCAGGCGTAAGTTGACCCGCTGGGGCAGATGGTGGCCCTCCACCACCTTGCCCCGCAGCAGCAGGTAGGCTGCCGCGCAGACCAGCACGGTGCCGAACACCGCGTCGAACAGCCCGCGCGGCAAAAACCTGGTCACCAGCGCCCCGAGGACGGCGCCCGGAGCGCTGGCCGCGGCGAAGACGAGCCCGGTGTGGTAGTCGATGCGGCGCAGGCGCGCGTAGGCCAGCGAGCCCGAGAGGGCGTTGAGACAGACGACCGCGAGCGAGATCGCGGTGATGGTGTCGACGGTGTCCTGTGGGTAGAGCAGCAGCAGCACCGGGACGAGCAGGAACCCTCCACCAGCGCCGATGAGCGTGCCAAAGGCTCCAACCGCGACGCCAAGCAGCGCCAGTCCGAGCCAGGAGAGCAGTGCGGGGTCCACACCTCCAGTGTAGCAGCGATTGCGGATTGCGGATTGCTGGTCTCGGTTTAGAATAAGGACAGGCGCGCACTGCCCCCGGTAGCGAGGCATGGACACAACCGTCCGACTCGTGGCGGTGCCGCCGAGACGGGAGCGCCGGCGTGCCCACGATCCTGCTGGTCGAAGATGAGCCCACCCTTCTTGCCACCATCGCCTATACCCTGCGGCGCGAAGGCTACCAGGTCCTGACTGCCGCGGATGGGGAGGCGGCGCTGGCCCTCGCCGCGCAGGAACCTGACCTGGTGCTGCTGGACGTGCTGCTGCCCAGGCTCGACGGCTTCGAGGTCTGCCGACGCCTGCGCCAGCGCAGCGCGGTCCCGATCCTCATGCTCACGGCGAAGAGCGATGAGGTGGACCGCGTGGTCGGCCTGGAGCTGGGAGCGGATGACTACCTGACCAAGCCCTTCGGCATGCGCGAGCTGCTGGCGCGGGTGAAGGCGCTGCTGCGCCGGCGCGATCTGCTGGTTGCCGAGCTGGAGCGACGGGCCGTGGAGGCGGAGGGTGAGCGCCTGGTGGCCGGCGACCTGGTGATCGACCTGGCGGGGCACCGGGTGACCAGGGCCAACCAGGCCGTGGCGCTTACGCCCAGGGAGTTCGACCTGCTCGCGTTCCTGGTACGCCACCGGGACCACGTCTTCTCGGCCGAGCGCCTGCTGGAGCAGGTCTGGGGCTACGACCAGGCCGTCGACGCGCGCACTGTGCCCGTCCACATCCGCAGCCTGCGCGAGAAGCTGGAGGAGCAGCCATCCCAGCCGCGCCGCCTCCAGACGGTGCGCGGCGTCGGCTACCGGTTCGTCGGCTGAGGCGGCCATGTTTGCCCACCTCCAGTGGCGCATCGCCGCCAGCTACGTGGCGCTCATCGCCGCCGTGCTGCTCGCGCTGGGTGTCTACCTGGCAAGCGAGCTGCCCAGGCAGCAACTCGCCATGCTGGAGACGCAGCTCCACCGCCAGGCGCGGCTGGTGGCGGATGACGCGCAACGCCACCTGGCAACGCAGGACCCGGCCGGCCTCGATGCCCTGGCCAAGCAGCTCGGCCGGGAGATCGGAGCGCGGGTCACGCTCATCGCCGCCGACGGCACGGTGCTGGGCGATTCCGACCACGATCCGGCCAGCATGGACAACCATGCCACCCGACCGGAGGTGCAGCAGGCGCTCCAGACGGGCAGCGGGCTGAGCGAGCGCCACAGCGCCACAGTGGAGCAGGATCTGCTCTACGTGGCCGTCCCGATGGCGCGCGAGGGCGAGCTACTGGGCGTCGCGCGGGTGGCGCTGCCGGTCCACGAGGTGCAGCAGGCCTCGCGTGGGATCCTCGCGGCTGTAGCCACCACCTTCGCGGCCGCCGCGCTGCTGGCGATCGCGCTGGCTCTCCTGCTCGCCCGGATCACGGTGGGGCGCATCGAAACGCTCACCCAGGCCGCGCGGCGGCTGGCGGGTGGCGACCTGCACCAGACCGTCCCGGTACAGGGGCACGACGAACTGAGCTTGCTCGGCCAGGCCTTCAACGACATGGCCGCCCGGCTGCGCGCGCACGTGCAGGCCATCAGCGAGGAGCGCGCTCGTCTGGCGGCCGTGCTGCGCTACATGGCGGATGGCGTGGTCATCGTCGACGCGGAGGGCATGGTTCACCTGGTCAATCCGGCCGCGGCGCGCTTGCTGCAGGTCACACCGGCGCAGGCCGAGGGGCGCTCGGTGGTCGCCGTGGTGCGCGACCACGAGCTGGCGGCGGCGGTCAGCGCCGCTCAGGCTGGCGAGGAGGCGGCCGAGCGGCCGCGCCTGGTTGAGCTTGGACCGCCCGGCCAGCGGCGCACCGTGCAAGCGCTGGCCTCCCGCATCCCGAGGGCGCACGAGGCCCGCCCGAGGATCTTGCTCATTCTGCAGGACGTGACCGAGCTCCGGCGGGCCGAGACCGTCCGTCGGGACTTCGTAGCCAACGTCTCCCACGAGCTACGCACGCCGGTCGCCGCGCTGAAAGCGCTGGTGGAGACGCTGGAGGGTGGGGCGCTGGAGGCCCCGGAGGTGGCCAGAGACTTCCTCACCCGCATGGGCGTGGAGGTCGACGGGCTGGCCCAGCTCGTGGCGGAACTGCTGGAGCTGTCGCGGATCGAATCCGGGCAGGGCGCCCTGCGCCTCCAACCCGTCGACCTCGCCGCCGAAGTGGCGACCGCGGCCGAGCGACTGCGGCCCCTGGCGGAGCGGCAGGGCGTCCACCTCACGGTAGAAGCACACGACGGACTGCCGAGCCTCTCCGTCGACCCCGAGCGGCTCCAGCAGGTGGTCACCAACCTCGTCCACAACGCGGTGAAGTTCACTCCACCCGGTGGCCGGGTCACGGTTTGCACGGAATGGCGCGACCGGGAGGTGGCCGTCGTCGTGGCGGACACCGGCTGTGGCATTGCCCCGGAGGCGCTGCCACGGCTGTTCGAGCGCTTCTACAAGGCCGATCGCGCCCGCGCTGGCGGCGGCACCGGCCTGGGGTTGGCCATCGCCAAGCACGTGGTCCAGGCCCACGGTGGACGCGTGTGGGCCGAGTCGGCCGGCGAGGGGCAGGGAGCCACCTTCACCTTCACCGTGCCCCTCACTGAACCCTCCACCAATCTTTAGATTCCGCTTAACACCGCATAACCCGGTCCTCAACAGTGCCACCTATCCTGGTAGCAGAAGAAGTGGAGAGACCAGGAGGTACGTCTACTGTGCCAAGAGTGCGAAGAATGCGAGGCCACTCGTGGCCGGCCGCCAGCCTGCTGCTGGGCCTGGCAGTGCTGCTTGCAGGCTGTGGAGGCGGCGCCCAGCCAGTCCAGCCCCCAGCGGCGGGCGCCCAGAGGGCCACGGGCCAGGCGCCCACCCTCACGGGCGCCGGGGCCACGTTCCCATTCCCCCTCTATTCCAGGTGGTTCGAGGTCTATCAGCGGCAGACGGGCGTGCGCATCAACTACCAGTCCATTGGCTCCGGCGCGGGTATTCGCCAGGTCACCGAGCGCACCGTCGACTTTGGCGCCTCGGACGCCCCGATGACCGACGAGCAGTTGGCGGCCGCCAGAGCGCAGCTCCTGCACGTTCCCACTGTGATCGGCGCGGTGGTCGTGACCTACAACCTGCCGGGCATCGACACAGGGCTGAAGCTCACCCCCGCGACGCTGGCCGGCATTTTCCTCGGACAGATCACCAGGTGGAGCGATCCACGCATCGCCCAGATGAACCCTGGGTGGAGCCTGCCCGACACCCCGATGACCGTTGTCCAACGCTCCGACGGCTCCGGAACGACCAACATCTTCACCGACTATCTGTCGGCGGTGAGCCCGGCGTGGCAGCAGCGGGTGGGCAAGGGCACGAGCGTCAACTGGCCAGTGGGCCTGGGCGGCAAGGGCAATGAAGGCGTCACTGGCCAGGTCAAGCAGAGCCCGGGCTCCATCGGCTACGTCGAGCTGGCGTACGCCGTCCAGAACAAGCTGCCCTACGCGTTCATCCAGAACCAAGCGGGGCAGTTCGTCGAGCCCACGCTGGAGAGCATCACCGCCGCCGCGGCCGGTGCGGCGGCGAGCATGCCGGAGGACCTGCGCGTGTCCATCGTGAACGCGCCGGGCGCCCAGAGCTACCCGATCGCCGGGTTCACCTATCTCCTGGTGTACCAGGAGCAGACGGACAGCGCTAAGGGCAAGGCGCTGGTGGACATGCTCTGGTGGGCTATCCACGACGGCCAGGCCTATGCGAGGGACCTCCTCTACGCGCCGCTGCCGGCGGAGGTGGTCACCAAAGCGGAGGCAAAGGTCAACACCATCACGTACCAGGGCAGGCCGCTGCGGGGCGGCTGGAGCGGTGTGCAGCAGTAGTGGGCCGGGTTGGGTGGGGCGGGCGTCTCTGCCCGCCCGTGGCCCAGGGGGCCCGGACGCGCGGGCAGGAGCTGGTGGGGCGGGCGTCTCTGCCCGCCCGTGGCCCAGGGGGCCCGGACGCGCGGGCAGGAGCTGGTGGGGCG
>JACQUR010000152.1 GCA_016210245.1 Chloroflexota bacterium | reverse complement strand
TGAGGTACACGCTCCGCCAACCGGGCGCGAGCCCCGCCCGCCCACCGCTGCCCCTGCCGTACGAGCGGACGGCCCTGTCCGCCCCGCTGCCTTCAACCGTAGGGGGCGACGGCTCTGTCGCCCCGCCGCCCCGAGGGCGGCAGAGCGTGGTGCCCAGGGGGCTGGAGGAGAGCTGCTGGCCGGCCCCCTGGCCACCACCCCTTGCCGCCCTCGGGGCGGCGGGCAGACAGAGCCGTCTGCCCCTACGGATGAAGGCAGCGGGGCGGACAGGGCCGTCCGCTCGTACGGCAGGGGCAGCGGTGGGCGGGCGGGGCTCGCGCCCGGTTGGCGGAGCGTGTACCTCATCCGGGCAGCGGATCCGGCAGTCCAGAGTAGGGCCACGCTTGCGCCTCCGACACCAGACCCTTGCGGACGGGGTTGTCGAGGATGTACTGGCAGATTGCCCGACAGTCCTCGTCCTTGCGGGCAATGTGGTCGTAGTAGCTACGCTGCCAGAGAGGACCCTGCAGCCCTACCGTCCAGGCCCGGCGGGTAGTGTAGCTCTTGAAGGCCTGCAGCAGGTGGGGTACGTCACGTCCGGGCAGCAAGGGAGACAGCGCCATGTGCAGGTGGTCGGGCATCAAGCAATAGGCGTACAGGCGGAGTTGGCCTTGCTCTCGCCGCCACAGGAGAGCGGCCTGAATCGCCTGGGCTAACCCCGGCAGCGTGAGGAGCTGCACGCCGGAGCATGCCCGGATAGTGAGGAAGTAGACATGCTCGGGGCTGCTGTAGTCGAACTCCTGGAGGCGCAGCGTGTTGTGACGAGGTGTCGGGCGTGGCTGCTGTTGGGCCGATCCGGCCATTGATGGAGCGCCCCCCTTTCTGAGGACCGACGGGTAGACCGCTCGGCGCGCCCCGTATTGTGCCACGATCTCGTGCCAAGCTGTTCGGGGGCGACGGCCTGGTCACCCCGCTGGCCCCCGCCGTAGGGGCGGACGGCCCTGTCCGCCCGCCGCCCCGAGGGCGGCAACGGGTCGCGCGGGCCGGGGGCCACAGCAGGAAACCCGGCTCGCGGGGCCTTTGCCGCGCTCCGCGCGGCGGGGCGACAGAGCCGTCGCCCCCTACGGTGAGGGGCGACAGGACCGTTGCCCCCTACGACGAAGGGCGACAGGGCCGACGCTGGCCCCCGCCGTAGGGGCGGACGGCTCTGTCCGCCCGCCGCCCCGAGGGCGGCAACGGGTCGCGCGGGCCGGGGGCCACAGCAGGAAACCCGGCTCGCGGGGCGACGGGCCGTCCGCCCCTGCGGACCGGGGCGTCGGAACTGAACGGGCTTACGCTGCTGCTGGCTCCTGCACGGAGGCGGGAACGGCGCTCGGTGGGATGGGCAGGGTGACCACGAAGCGGGTACCGCCGTCGGGCGGGAACTCGGCCGCGAGCTCGCCACCGTGGAGGTGGACGATCTGGCGGCTGATATACAGCCCGAGGCCCATGCCCCCAGCGTGCCCCCTGGCGTGGGCCTGGTAGTAGCGATCGAAGACGTGCGCGCGGTGCTCGGGCGGAATCCCGAGCCCGCGGTCCCGGACTGCTAACCGCACGGTCCCGGCGTCGGGCGTGGATAGCTCGATGTCGATCTGCCCGCCGGCCGGGCTGAACTTGACGGCGTTGTCGACCAGGTTGGCCACGACCTGCTCCAGACGGAGTGGGTCGACCAGGGACGGCAGCGAGGGCGGAGCTTGCACCACCAGGGTGTGCCGACTGATGCTCAGCTGCGCGGCAGCCACCACGCCCTCGACCAGGCTGGTGAGATCTGTGACCTGCCGATCGAGCTCCAGCTTGCCGGCCTCGATGCGCGAGCGGTCGAGCAGGTGGGCAACCAGGCGGGCGAGCTTGGCCGACTGCTGGTCGATGACGTGCAATGCCTGCTGCACCCGAGCCGGGTCCACGCTGCCCTGCCCGTCGACCTGGCGGACGGCCAACTGGGCGAACCCGCGCAAGGCGGTTACCGGCGTCTTCAGCTCGTGGGCGGCTACGGAGAGGAAGTCGTCCCGGGCGCGCACCGCCGCCTGGGCCTCGCCGTAGAGCCGCGCGTTGTCGATCGCCAGCGCCGCGCGGCGGGCCAGGTCCTCGGCCAGGACGAGGTCGGCCCTCGTGTAGCGGCGGCCCGATTCCGCCAGCACAAGCACCATGGCGGCAAGCGTCCGCCCCCTGGCCACCAGCGGCACAGCTATCGCGGACCTGGCCCCCAACTGGCGGATGATCTCCGGGTGTTGCACGTCGCGGGCATAGGCCACCAGCAGCGACTCGGGAACGTCCGGGAGAAACACCGACCGTCCGCTGAGAACTGCCTCCAGGATGGCGTCCGAGGCGTTCGGGTCGGGAGAGTAGTCACGCTGCAGCCGGCGCACCCATTCCACCCTGGCCGGGTCGACGTGGGCCGCCGCCAGGGGACGGAGCGAACCATCGGCCATGACGACGTTGACGAGGCACCAGTCGGCGAGGAAGGGCACGGCGAGGTGCGCCAGGTTGGTGAGCGTGGTTTCGTAGTCGAGCGTTTCCGCCAGCACCGAGCTGGCCTCGGCCAGGAAGGCGAGGCGCTCCTCGCTCGCCCGGAGCTGGGCGTGGGCGCGAGCCAGGCCGATGGCCTGGCCGACCTGGATGCCGACGACCTTGATGAAGGCCACCCACTCCTCCCCCAGGTCGCGGTCCTCCGAAGCCATCACCAGCGCGCCCAGGCGCTCGGCCCCCAGGACGAGCGGCGCGATCAGCATCGACCTGGCCTTGGCCCGCAGCAGCAGATCGCCCACCTGGTCCGCGCCCGCCTGCTCGGACGAAAGGGCCATAGGCTCGCCCGCCGCGATCACGCGCTGGAGGAGGTCGGGGTGCCCGAACAGCTCCTGCAGCGGTCGTTCGTCCCCCTCGGGGTAGCCAAGCTGGGCGCGCAGCGCGAGCTGCCCGTCCCCCTCGACCAGGTAGGCGGCGCCCCTGGAGACCCCGGCGCCGGCGGTGCAGCGCTGCAGCAACCAGTTCAGGACGGTCTCGATCGACGAGGTACCCACCACGGCCTGGGCCAGTCCAGCCAGGATGCCCAGCTCCGACTCGAGCGAGGTCAAGCGGCGGGCGAGCTCGACGTTGAGGTCCGCCTGGCGCTCGAGCTGGTGGACGACGCGGTGGGTGTACTGCTCTCCCAGCGCCTCGGCTGGCAACGCGGGGCGCGGCGTGGCCTCGCGCAGGTTGGCCAGCAGCGACTCGACGACGTGCCGCAGGTCGGGCGTGAGCAGGACGAAGGCGGAGGCCCCCACCGCCTGGGCCAGCCGCTGATCTTCTTCCTCGGTGTATGCCGCCGAGACGAGGATCACCGGCACGTGCGCCAGCTCCTGGTCTGCCCGGACCGCCTGGCACAGGCGGAAGCCGTCCAGGCGGGGCATCAGCACGTCGCTGACGATCGCGTCGGGGGGCGAGCGGCGGGCCTGCTCGAGCGCCTCGGCCCCATCCCCGGCCGTGGTGACGCGAAAGCCCACCTGCTCCAGGTGGATTCTCAGCAGCTTGAGCTGGATGGGATCGTCGTGCGCGACGAGGATCCGGTGGCCGTGGCCAGGTTGCTCCTGGCCTGGCTCGGCCATCGGCAGGTAGGCGCCGACGGCGTGGACCAGTTGCGAGGGCTCGACGGGCTTGCACAGGAAGTCCGAGAAGCCCTGCTGGAGGATCCAGTCCTGCTCCGACTTGCCCACGAACCCCGAGAAGGCCAGGATGGGCACCTCGGCGCCCCGCGCGAGGGCGCGCAGCCGCTTCACCAGCTCGAAGCCGTCGAGATCGGGCAGGATCAGGTCCTGGAGGACCAGGTCGGGCAGGTGCCGCCCCATCAGCTCGATGGCCGTGCGGCCGTCCTGGGCCTCCAGTACGCCGTAGCCTGCCGCCTCCAGGGTGACCCGGACCAGCTTGCGCGTGATAGGGTTGTCCTCCACGATCAGGACGGTCGGCGGTTGGGCCGAGGTCATGCCGCGCTCTCCGAGTTGTGGGCGTTCTGCAGGAGCTTCGCTACGATTCCGGGCAACGCCCGGGTGTCGATGGGCTTGGGGACGTAGCCGTCGCAGCCGGCCGCCAGGGCTTTCTCCTCGTCCCCTTTCATGGCGTAGGCCGTGATGGCGATGATGACGATGTCCCGCGTCGCGGGATGAGCCTTGAGCTGGCGGGTCAGCTCCAACCCATCCGTGCCCGGCAGTTGCAGGTCCATCAGGATCGCCCGCGGGCGGCGGGACGCGAGCGCTGCCCGCGCCTCGTCCGCATCTGTGGCGGTCTGCACGTCGTACCCCTCCAGACTCAGCAGGACCCGGGCAAGCTTCAGGTTGAGCGGGTTGTCGTCGACGATCAGGATCGATTCGCCGGCCATTGGCCTCCCTACCTCAGTAGCGTCCTGTCCGAGCCGCGCCCTCACCCAAACCCTCTCCCAGGGGGAGAGGGAGACTCCCTCTCCCCCTGGG
>JACQUR010000157.1 GCA_016210245.1 Chloroflexota bacterium | reverse complement strand
GGGGTGGGGACGGGAAGCGAGCGATTGAAGACGAACACGTCGCTGCCCCAGCCGTTGAGGTCGCCCGGCACGAGGTTGCTGGCCTGGGACTCGAAGGCGATCGAGGCGGCGCTGGCGCTCGCGGCCGCTCGGTAGCTCGGGCCGTTGGCCTCGCACCCATTGGCCGCCAGGGACACCCGCGCGGTGCTGCCGGCCGTCGCGTCTCGCACGAAGATGTCCGGCTGCCCGTTCGTGTCTCCCGGGACGAGATTGGTGGCGAAGGACGGGAACGCCACGTAGCGGCCATCCGGGCTGGCGGCCGGTCCGCCAAAGAGAGCTCCGGCCAGCGTGGTGCCGCTCTCGCCGTCCCCCTGGGCGCCGCTGGAGGCCACCGAGAGGCGCCCGGTGGTGCCGGCAACCGTGTCGCGCACGAAGACGTCCATCAGCCCGTTGGTGTCGCCCGCGATCAGGTTGCTGGCTCGCGAGGCGAAGAAGACGTACCGGCCATCGGCGCTGATCCCGGGGGCGAAGCTGTGGTCGTTGGCCTGCGACCCGTCGGAGGCCACTGACACGCGGGTGGTGGTGCCAAGCACGGTGTCGCGCACGAACACATCCGCCGCGCCGTTGGTGTCCCCCGGGATCAGGTTGCTGGCGGAGGATTCGAACGCAAGGTACCGTCCGTCGGCGCTGATCGCGGGCGAAGTACTCCCGCCGTTCGCCTGGGCGCCGTAGGCGAAGCAGGTGGGGTTGCCGCAGTGGAGCAGCTTGAGCTGGCCATTCGTGTCGTCGTAGTAGGCCACCACGGGGTTGCCGGCGGCGTCGAGACCCAGCGAGGTATAGGCTCCGACGCTCCCGGCCGTGTCGGGCGCGGTGATGCCGTTACTGGCCGTACAGGTGGGGTTGCCGCAGCGGAGTACCTTCAGGTCGCCGTACGAGCGGTCGTAGTAGCTCACCACTGGGTTCCCGGCTGCGTCCAACGCCAGCGAAGTGTACCAACCGGAGCCGCCGAGGGAGAACCCCACGGGAGGCGGGACCAGGTCGGGCGTGGCGATGCTGTTGCCGGCCGTGCAGGTGGGGTTACCGCAGTGCAGCACCCGCAGCCCGCCGTAAGACCCGTAGTAGCTCACCACGGGATTCCCACTTGCGTCCAGCGCCAGCGACGCATACCGGCCGCTGTCCCCGGAGGTGTCGGCGACGACGATCGAGTTGCCGGCGGCGATCGGCTCGGCAGGAGGTGGGGGCGTCCATTCGGCAGACCATGGCCCGTACCGGCCGAAGTTGATGAGCAGCCACTCGTAGTCGAAGCTGTTGATGACGCAGTCCACCAGGAGGTCGGCCCGCGGGTCGAAGCCCGGCTCGCCACAGGACTTGTCGAACGCGGCAAACATGATGTCCCGGTCGGCGTAGTCGACGGCATCGTCGTCGTTGACGTCGCCGGTCAGCAGGGTGCCAAAGGTGATCGCGGCGTTTGGCCCACCCACGAGGCGGACGTTCCAGGCCTTGCGGCTGAGCGCCTGGGCGTGCTTGACCTGGATGTCGTAGGTACCGGGAGTGATGCCGCCGAGTGAGAAGCTGCCGGCGTTGTCGGTCGTCACCGTCGCCCCCATGGCGATAGTACTGGTCCCTGGCTGGTAGAGCGTGACCCGCAGCGCCACCTGCCACAGGGAGTTGGGGGCTGTACCACGTCCCTGGAAGGCCACGGAGCCACTCAGGGTGGCCGGCTGCGCCCCGCAGGTGGGGCTACCGCAGCGCACCACCTTCAGCTCGTGGCCGGCGCCATGGTAGTAGCTGACCACCGGGTTACCGCTGGCATCGAGCGCCAATGCAATGTAGTAGAGGCTGTCAGCCCAGCGCCACCAGGAGGGGGAACTGACGAGGTCGACGGTAGCGATGGTATTGCCGCTGCCACACACGGGATCGCCGCAGCGCAGCACCTTCAGGGCTCTCACCATGGTGCCACTGGATGACGGCGCCGAGGCCCCGTAGGCGACGACCGGGTTGCCACTGGCGTCCAGCGCGAGGGCCGACGGGACACCGCTCCCCCACTCCGTATCGGGCATGGCCACCGTGTTGCCGGCAGTGCAGGTCGGGTTGCCACAGCGCAGCACCCGGAGACGCCAGTCATCGTCGCTCACGTAGCTGAGCACCGGGCGGTCGCTGCCATCCAGCGCCAGGCCGAAGGAGTGGAGGCAGCAGGTTGGGGACCAGCCAATCGTGGTGATGCTGTTGCCGCCGGTGCAGGTGGGATTGCCGCAGCGTAGCAGCTTCAGGTTGCCGCTCGCGTCGTCCCAGTAGGCGATGGCCGGGTTGCCGTTGCTGTCCAGCCTCGAGGCCACGAGCTGCGACAGGTGCCAGGGATAGCCAAGCGCCGTGTCAAACCGGTCGGGAGCGGCGATGCTGTTGCGGGCGGCAGGATTATCGTCGGCCAGCGAGACGCGTGTGGTGGTCCCCGTCATCCGGTCCCACAGGAAGATGTCGGAGGCGTTGTTGGTGTCGCCCTCCGCCAGGCTGCTGGCCAGCGAGTCGTAGGCCACGTAGCGCCCGTCCGCGCTGATCGACGGATGGCTGCTGGGGCCGTCATAGGCGCGAGAAACCAGGGTCGTGGTGCCGGCGACCAGGTCGCGCAGGTAGATGTAGGTGTAACGGTCTCCGCTCTGGATCCGTGGCTCGTGTGCAGCAACCGGCCTCGGGCTCGCCTGGGACTGAAGTCGGGGGAGGTCTCGGGGCACCGCGCTACCCGGGTCCGTGCTTGGTGGGCGAGACGACTGCGCCGGCCTCGGGCTGCCGACCGTGGCGAAGGGGGAGAGCGGCGCGAGAGGGCCGGCCCGGAGGGCTTGCAACTCCGTCGCATCCGAGGGGCTGTAGCCAGCATTGTCCGCAGCACGCCCCCCGCTGGTGGTGGCCGTGGCGGTCGGCGCCTCGGTCGCAGTGGCGGTGGCCGTGGGCGGCACAGGCGTGCTGGTCGGCGGGACCGGAGCATTGGTAGGTGGTACGAGCATCTGCGTTGGCACCGCCGTGTTCGTGGCCGTGGGCGGCAGGGTCCTGGTAGCCGTCGCCGTGGACGTTGCCGTTGCGGTGGCGGTCGCTGTTGGGGTAGAGGTAGCGGTAGGCGTTGGCGTCGGGGTCCTGATGGTGATCGACCCGCTGGCCGTGGTGACAGGAATCGCAGTGCCGGCCGGATCGGTGAAGGTGACGACGCTGACCGTGAGGGGACTGGAGCTGCCATCGGCGCCGATGGCGTGGATTTCCAGGCTTGCCAGCGTCTGGGTCCCGGTGAGCCCCTCGGCACAGGTGCCAGCGATCCGCAGTGTGGCGGTGGCCGTTGGGGTCGCCGTCGCAGTCGGGGCTGCCGTCGCGGTCGTGGTAGCAGTCGGCGTTGGGTTACAGGTCGGAACCTGGCTGCCGCTCATGACGTGGATCACCGCCGGGTTATAGGTGATATCCACGGCCCACGCGCCCAGGCGGATGCCGCTGGGCAGACTGGCCTTGAGGGCTACCGTGCCCATGCCGCCCGGGGCGATCATGCTCGCGGACGGGTCGATGCCGACGGGCGCCGGCGGCGGAGACGTGGGCTGCGCCGTGGGCACGTCGGTGGCCGGCGGCAGTGGTGTGGGCACCTCGGTGGGCGGCACCACCGTCGGCCACGGTGAGGGCGTCCACGTCGGAGGCACGGCCGCCAGGTTAGTGGCAAACGACCGAAATGCGACGTACCGCCCGTCGGCGCTGATCGCCGGCTGGTCGCTGTGGTGGTTGCCCTGGGAGCCGTCGGAGGCGACCGAGACCAGGATCGTGCGGCCGGTCTGCCGGTCGCGGACGAAGATGTCGAAGTAGCCGTTGGCATCGTTGGGCACCAGGTTGGTGGCGTCAGAGGCAAAGGCCACGTAGCGGCCATCGGCACTGATGGCGGGGCTGAAGCTGGTGAAGTTGCCAGAGCTGCCGTCCGAGGCCACGGAAACAAGCTCCACGACCGGCACAGGCGTCGCCGTAGGCGTGGAGCTCGGGCCCGGGGTCGGGGTTGCAGTGGGCGTGGCGGCCGAGCCTGGTGTGGCCGTCGGAGTCGGCGTGGCCGCGGCTGTTGGGGGCGCCGGGCAGGCGGTCGTCGGGGGCAGCACCGCGACCTGGCGCAGGACGCACAGGGCATCCACGGCGGTCACCGTGCCGTTGCCGTTCACGTCGGCGTGCTGGTAGGTGAAGCCCGCCGCCAGCGTGCCGCTCTGGCCATCCGGGTTGGCTACCACCACGTCCACGGCCGAGGTCAGCATCGCGCCCGGGCAATTGGTGGTAGCGGGCAGGGCGGCCACGGCGCGCAGGATGCACAGGGCATCCACGGCGGTGAGGCTGCCGTTGCCGTTCACGTCGCCGACCTGGCGCACCTGGCCGATCGAGGAGCCGCTGGTGTAGCGCTCGGGGCTCTGAGGCGCCGTGGCGGTGAGCGAGCTGGCGCTGCCCACGCCGACGTTGCTCGCCGCCAGGCTGCCGGTTGCGTGGGAGAAGCTCACCGTGGCCCCGCCCTGGAAGTTGGCGCCGCTGAGGGTGATCGCGGTGCCGCCTCGTCCCGGGCCGCTGGTCGGGGTGAGGCTCGTGACTGTGGGCGGGGGGGCGAGGGCAGCGGTGGCTCTGGCGGTTGGCGCCGCGGTGGCGGTGGTGCTCGCGGTGCTCGTGGCTGTGGCGCTGGCAGTGGGCGTAGCGGAGGGCGTGGAGGTGGAGGCCAGCGTCACGGCTGGTGTGGGCGTGGCTGTGGCCGGGATGGTGGCCGTTGGGCTCGGCGTGGGCGTCCCTGGAGCTGTGGCGGTTGGGGTGGGTGCCAGGGTTGCCGTCGCTGTGGGTGCCCGGGTTGCCGTCGCCGTGAGGACCGGTGCGGGCGTGGGCGCGGCGGTCGGCGCGGTGGTCGCGGTTGGCGTCGCAGCGCTGGTGCTGGTCGCCGTTGCGCTGGCCGTGGGCGTCACGCTCTGCGCTTGCGCGGCGCGGGCATCGGCCAGCCACGCCAGCAGGCCCGCCGCCAGAGTCGCCAGGAGGACCCGGGAGAGGAGCGAGGCCTCGCGTCGCATGGACGTTCCCTCCACACGCAGCCCAGGACAAAACCGGCCGGGGCCCTGGGCAGCCACGAGCGGCTGCCCCTCCTCAGCCGGTCTCGCCATTGGCTCCCCCTGGCGTATTGGCGACCCGACGAGGCAACACCAGGGATCGTGGCCTCCGAGGTGGCGCTAGTATGCTCGGCGGCGCCCCAATTGTCAAGTGTCAGGAGGTCACACCACTGGGGGACTTGTGCCCACGTGTTGCACCAGGGCGCCTGGCCAGGCGAATGCCGCTCCAGGGAGCG
This sequence comes from Chloroflexota bacterium, assembly GCA_016210245.1. Classification (GTDB taxonomy): domain Bacteria; phylum Chloroflexota; class UBA6077; order UBA6077; family JACQUR01; genus JACQUR01. The sequence goes on along the minus strand of JACQUR010000157.1, from coordinate 1,166 downwards.
CGGGGTTAGCCCGCCGCCCTTTCATCCGCTGCACGAGCCCGGTTCCGGACAGGGCGCTGGGGCTCTCGCCTGGTCTCCAGCGCCTCCAGTGCCGCGGTCATCCGCCGGTGAGCGTCGGCAGCGGTTTCCGCCGTGACCTCCTGAACCGGCAGGATGGTGGCTTGAAACCGCCGGCCCCGCTGGCCGCCTTGATACGGTGGGGGGAGATGCTCGATGGCCACTGCTTCGAGGGGGGCGTCCAGCGGTAGCGCGAGCTCGAGCTCTCGGAACCACGCCCGCCCGTCCGGCCCCTCCTCTACGTGGAGCACGAGGGTAGGTCGGGCAGAAGGGCCGAAGACAACCGGCCGAAATCTCAACGTGACAGCCATCGCTCGATGTCCTGACCCGTTAGCTCTTTGTCCCGATAGAACTGCTCTGCACGCCTCAACACCATTATAGACGCCGGCCCAGTGCCGATGCCCCAACTCGTCTCCAACTCACTGACCAGGCGAGGGATCTCCCCTTGCTCGTTCCGTACCAGGTGCGCCAGCAGGAACGCTTCCGCCGGAATACCCTCCCCTTCTGCTGCCGCCCATGCCTGCCAGTAGCGGGCTTCTTGCCAGCTTGCCCAGGCATGGGCCTGCCAATACGTGGTACCGCGCCGGGAGAGGCGCAGCGGGTTGGGCACACCGAGCAGTCGGTAGGCTTCCAACTCCTGCACCTCGTGCCACCAGAGCGCACGGGCGGCCGGATGGCCCCGTTCGATGAGCGTCCAGGTCCAACTCGGAATCCAGTTGCGGTCACGCTTGACATGGAGGTAGACCGCCACATGCGCTGCCTCCTCCCATGCGACCGAACGGATGACACCGGCTCGGTCCAGCCCTGCCAGCACGGCTAACGCGCGGTCGATCTGCGTCTCGGCGATGGACCGCTCTCGGAGAGCTCGCCGCAGCTCCTGCGGCCTCAAGAACGAATGGCCAGCAGCCAACCTGGTTCCCGCGCTACCTCTCGCTTCACGCTCGCGCCGTCTTCGGTGCCTGCACCCGGCCGTGGACCGTCCGGCCAGGCGCAGGGTACGCCGCGAGCAGTACACTGTGACCCGTCAAGTGAAGGGTGGTATCCGAGCCGCGCCCTCACCCCAACCCTCTCCCAGGGGGAGAGGGAGTCTCCCTCTCCCTCTGGGAGAG
>JACQUR010000141.1 GCA_016210245.1 Chloroflexota bacterium | reverse complement strand
GTGTCCCCCATTGGACGCCGGGTGGACGAGTCCAGCCCCATCTGCGACGCCCGCCTGCCGGATGGCTCGCGCGTCAACATCGTCATTCCGCCCATCTCGCTGATCGGGTCGGTGATCACCATCCGCAAGTTCCCGAAGTTCCGCCTCGGGGTGGAGGACCTGATCCGCTTCGGCTCTCTGACGCCCGAGCTGGGCGAATTCCTGCGGGCGTGTGTCGTGGCGCGGCTGAACGTCATCGTCTCCGGGGGCACGGGCTCGGGCAAGACAACCCTGCTGAACGTGCTCAGCAGCTTCATTCCAGATGACGAGCGCATCATCACGGTCGAGGACTCGGCCGAGCTCCAACTCCAGCAGGACCACTGGATCCGCCTGGAGACGCGCCCGCCGAACATCGAGGGCAAAGGCGCGGTCCCAGCCCGCGAGTGCATCAAGGCCTCGCTCCGAATGCGGCCCGAGCGGGTGATCGTGGGCGAGTGCCGCGGCGGCGAGACACTGGACATGCTGCAGGCGATGAATACCGGGCACGATGGGTCGCTGACCACCCTGCACGCCAACACCCCGCGCGATGCCCTCTCGCGCATCGAGACCATGACCCTCTACGCGGGCGTCGACCTCCCCATCCGCGCTATCCGCGAGCAGATGTCCTCGGCGCTCGACGTGGTCGTGCAGCAATCGCGCCTGCGCGACGGGAGCCGCAAGATCACCTACGTCACCGAGGTCCAGGGCATGGAGGGCGACACCATCACCCTCCAGGACATCTTCGTGTTCGAGCAGGAGGCGTTTGAGGGCGGCAAAGTGGTCGGGCGGGTGAAGCCCACCGGCGTCCGGCCCAAGTTCATGCCCAGGATCGAGGACGCGGGTATTCATCTGCCCGCATCCATCTTCGGCATCTCGGAGCGGTTCTTTTAGATTTTAGATTTTGGATTTTAGATTTTGGATTGGGTTCCGTCCCAATCCAAAATCTAAAATCCAAAATCTAAAATCGACGGGGGGTGGCGCAATGGAAAGCTTCCTGGCGTTCGTGGCGGTGGGGGCCATGCTCGCCCTGGTAGTCGGGGCGGAGCGTTTGTTTCGTCCGGATACGTCGCACATCGACCGACGCCTGCTCCAGTACGGCACGCGGCGCCTCGACCTCGAGGATATGGCCGCCCAGCAGCGCCGCTCCGGAGCGATGGCCGACCAGGTCACCCGTTCGGTCGAGCGCGCGTTCGCCGGGCGCTCCTTTGGCCAGGCGCTGCAGACCGACCTGGCGCGTGCGGACCTCAAGCTCACCGTGGGCGAGTTTCTGGTGACCCAGGGGGTGTGCGTCATCGTCTGCGCAGCGCTGGCCTACCTCATCTCGGGCACCGGGGTGGCGTCATTCTTCTTCGCGCTCGTCGGCTACGTAGCGCCGCGCTGGTGGGTCAAACAGCGCCAGACCGGGCGGCTCAAGAAGTTCAGCAACCAACTACCGGACACCATTACCCTGATGGGCAACTCCCTGCGCTCGGGGCTGAGCCTGGTGCAGTCGATGGAGCTGATCTCGCGCGAGGGCGAGCCGCCCATTGCCGACGAGTTCCAGCGGGTGGTGCGGGAGATCGGCCTGGGGGTCAACCCTCAGGACGCGCTGCGCCACATGGTGCGGCGCATCGCCAGTGACGACCTGGACCTGCTGGTGACCGCGATCCTGGTCCAGTTCGAGGTCGGCGGTAACCTGGCCAAGATCCTGGACACTATCGCCTTCACCATTCGTGAGCGGGTCAAGATCAAGGGGGAGATCAAGACGCTGACCGCGCAGCAGCGGGGGTCGGGCATGATGCTGGCCGGCATGCCCGGCGCGCTCGGTGGCTTGTTTCTGCTGATCAACCCGAATTACATCGGCAAGCTGTTCAAGTTCCCCTATCTGATCCTGCCCATCGTCGCGGCCATGGGCGTGTTTTTCGGGTTCTTGATTATCAATAAGATCACCGACATCGAGGTCTGAGCATGTCTCCGTTGCTCGCAGCCTTCATCCTCTTCGTCGGCATCGTGCTGCTGTTTCTGGGGGTGGTGCTGCCGTACCTGGGCCGCGACCCCGTCGAGGAGCGGCTCAGGCAGTTGATCCCGCGCTCCCAGACGCTGGAGGAGATCGAGCTCCAGCAGCCGTTCAGCGAGCGGGTGCTGAAGCCGCTGATCCGCAAGCTATCGGAGGCGCTGCTGCGGATGCAGACCAGGCGCCAGGGGGTCAAGAAACGCGAGTCGGGCATGGCCGCCGTCCAACGCCGGCTGAACCTGGCCGGCAATCCCTACAATTGGACGCCGACCGATTTCCTGGGCGTCAAGGCCTTCGCCGCCCTGGCGCTGGGCGGGGCGCTGTTCTTCCTGATGACCGCGGGGGGCAAGGTGGGCATGGCCATCCCCGCGGCTGCGGTGGCCGGCCTGCTGGGCTGGTTCGGCCCCGACATGATGCTGTACAGCAAGACCGGGGCGCGGCAGAAAGAGGTCGTCAAGGGGATGCCGGATGCCCTGGACCTGCTGGTGATCAGCGTGGAGGCCGGGCTCGGGTTCGACGCGGCGGTCGCCCGGCTGTGCCAGAAGTCCGATAACGCGCTGACCCGCGAGTTTGCTCGGGCTCAGGCCGAGATGCGGGTGGGCCGGCCGCGCCGAGAAGCCATGAAGGACATCGTCTCGCGCACGGAGGTGCCGGACCTGGCCAACTTCATCTCGGCTATCATCCAGGCCGAGCAACTGGGCGTCAGCGTGTCCCGGGTGCTCTCGATACAGAGCGACCAGATGCGCACCGTGCGGCGGCAGCGTGCCGAGCAGACCGCCGCCCAGGCGCCCCTGAAGATGATCCCGGTCCTGGCGCTGTTCATCTTCCCCGCCCTATGCATCATCATCCTGGGCCCCATCTGGCCGACCATTGTCGAGTCGGGGGCGGGGGTGTGAACGAGGGCGCGCGGAGTCATGCCAGCGTGAGGAGGAGGTCTCGGTAAGGCGCAGGACCGCTGATAAGGTCCGGCCAGAGGGGACGCTGCCAGGCAGGGGTGACGGCTGACCGGGCGTAGCGATGGCTGAGGAGTGATGTCCAGAAGCCGAAATCTAGTTCAGCGACTATTCGCCCCGGCTCCTCAGGCTTCCCTGCCTGCCTGAGCGTGTCCTTCGCCTGCTGGACCTGACCCCTCGCCCAGGCGTCAACGTACCACCTGGAGGTGGGGCTGGGCAGTGGGCCCGCCCTGGAGCAGGCGGTCAGTACCGCCCTGGCGGGAGCGGTGGCCGAGGCTCGGACCTTCGTGCAGACCCAACCGACCCAGAACGTCGACGAGACCGGCTGGCGGGAAGCCCACCGTCGCTGCTGGCGGTGGGTCAGCATCACCGCCCCGGTGGATCCAGGCCACCCGCAGCTCCACAGCCGCCAAGCAGCTCCTCGGCGAGGCCTACCAGGGATCGTGGGCAGCGACCGCTGGTCGGGCTACCCCTGGCTGTCGCCCGAGCGGCGGGAGGTGTGCTGGTCCCATCTGAAGCGCGACTTTCAGGGACTGGTCGACGCGGGCGGGGCCGCGGGCCAGGTGGGCCAGCCGGCCGTGGCCCTGACCAGGCGGCTGTTTGCCGCCTGGCACCAGGCTCGGGACGACCCGCTGGCCCACCAGCGACTGGCGGAGACGATGCGCCCGCTCCAGGACGAGTTCCGGGCGCTGTTCGAAGCGGGCCGGAGCAACCCGAGTGCGCAGGCAGCCGGGCTGTGCCGGGCGCTGCGGAAGCTGTGGCCTGCGCTGTGGACGTTGGTCACCGTCGAGGGGGTGGAGCCCACCAACAACGGGGCGGAGCGGGCGCTGCGGCGCGCCGTGCTGTGGCGGCGGCGGAGCTTCGGGACGCAGAGCGAGGCCGGCAGTCGGTTTGTGGAGCGCATCCTGACCGCGGTGACGACCCTGCGCCAGCAGCAGCGGGACGTGTTGGAGTACCTGACCGCGGCCTGTGCCGCTGCCATCGCCGGTCAGCCGTCGCCGTCGCTGCTGCCTGCCTCGGCCGGGGCCGCGCCGTAGGGCGCCCTTCCTCTTGGGTGCGGGGCAGGCTGGTGGTCCGAGCCGCGACCAGCAGGCCGCGGGGCCTCCGCTCCCTCACGGTCGCGGCTCGGATGGAGCCCCTCAGTTGATGCGTCGCGAACCACTCGCCGACAGAGGGCGTGCAAACCAAGCTGCTTACGGGCACGGATACGGGCAATCGTGCTGGCATAGATACGCGCCTTCTGTTACCCTCTGTCCAGGAGGTGGAGTGCGATGCCGGTCAAGGTGGTGAGCATCACCGACGTGCGTGAGGAGGCGACCAAGCTTGTCGAGCATACCCGTCGGACTCGTGAGCCGGTGCTGGTGTGTGTCCGGTCGCGCCCGGCAGCCTACCTGGTCGATGTCCAGACCTACGAGGCGCTACTGGAAGAAGTGAAGCAGCTTCGGCACGATCTCTTCTGGGCGGGCGTGTCGGAGGCCGAGGCCGAGCACCGGGCTGGCCAGGGCCAGGTCTACGACGACGTAGAGGAGTTGATCGCGGACCTGGGCCTGGAGCAGGAGTAATCCGTGACGGAGCGACCGGGTCGCGGGCGCGTCCGGATCAAGTACACGCCGCACTTCACCCGGCGGGTGCAGCGGCTGCCGGTGGACGAGAAGCGAGCGCTGGCTCGGGCGCTCCGGATATTCCAGCAGAACCCGGCCGACCCCCGTCTTCGGACCCACAAGCTGCACGGGCAGCACGAGGGCAGGTGGGCCTTCTCCTTCGGCTACGACGCCCGGGTCGTATTCCTCTGGGATGCTGACACGGCAGTGCTGCTCGACGTCGGCAGCCACGACGAGGTCTACGGCTAGAGCAGTTGTCGTGCGCGCCGCTGCACGGAGCGCGCCACCACGCCCGGCAATTGGGCCAGGGGCGCGGGGTGCATCCACGCCGAGCGCACGAGCCAGCGCAGCGCCTGCCCGTACGCCTGCTGGTGCCAGAAGGCCGAGCGGGCGCAGGCATAGTAGACCCGCGCGTAGGCCCGCCGCCGCACGGCGAGCGCGCGCGGGGGCACGCCCTGGTGAGAGTAGAAGCTGTCGAGCACGCGCACGAACTCCGGGCCGAAGCTCGCCGCCTGGGCCAGCGACTTCGCCGCACCGTGCAGGCGCTGGACGGCCAGCACGACTCCAGGCACATAGCCGAGCTGGCCCTCGAGCGCGATGCGTAGCCAGAGATCGTAGTCCATGGCCGCGTGCAGCGACTCGTCCAGCAGGCCGACGCGCTCGAGGGCGCGCCGGCGGATGAAGCTGGTCGCCTGGGGGATGTGGTTGCCGTCGCGGAGCAGCGCGACCAGGTCGGCCGGACGCGCGGTGTAGGGCCATCGCTCCCCGCTCTCGTGCGCGTGCAGGACCGCGTCGCTGAACACTACGTCCACCTCGGGCCGCGCCTCCAGGGCGGCGACCGCCGTGCGCACCGCACCCGGCAGGTAGTAGTCGTCCGAGTTCAGCCAGGCCAGGAGGTCGCCCGACGCCCTGGCGAAGCCCTTGTTGATCGCGTGGCTCTGCCCCCGGTCCGGCTCGCTGGCCCAGTGGGCCAGCCGAGGGGCGTAGCTCCGGATGACCTCCACGCTGCCATCGGTCGAGCCGCCGTCGAAGATGAGGTACTCGATGCTCGGGTAGTCCTGGTCGAGCACGGACCGGATCGTCTGCTCGATGAACCGCGCCTGGTTGTACGAGGGCGTCACGATCGAAACGAGCGGCCCCTTGGAG
>JACQUR010000140.1 GCA_016210245.1 Chloroflexota bacterium | reverse complement strand
GGCCGGCGGCCCCAACCAGCCAGGACCGGAAGAAATCGACCACCTCCATCAGGGGGTGGGTGGACCTGGCAATGGACGAGTCACCGTGTACTACAGTGTACTATTGAGGCAGGATCGCCATGCTCCAGTCGCAGCCTGACTCGACGCTCAGCCGGTACTCCCCGGGGGCGAGACTCGGCAGGCGCAGCTCGCCACTGCGTCCATCCCTGGCCGCGTTGAACGCAGCGATGCGCTGGCGGGAGGCGCCGCCAGTGGCCTCGAGCCAGCTTTCATAGTAGCAGGACGAATGCCCCGGGTTGGGCCGCGCCTGCCACCTGATTCGCTCGTCGCCGCTCCGCAGGGTGAAGGGCGGAGAGCGCTGGTCGCCGCTCCCGATGAACGTGAGCGGCTCGTTGCCCGTGGGCTCTCGCGCGTCCGGTGTCGATCCGCCGAACTGGACAGGGTCGAAACGCCGGAGCATGAGGTCGGTGAACGCCTCCGCACGGGCCAGCCGGCGACGCCCCTGCAGGTAGGGCGCGAGGGTCGGCGGGTCCTGCATATAGGTCAACTCGACCAACCACACCCGCCGATTGCCTTCCAGGGCCGCGCCGAGGCCTTTCAGGCCGGCCGGCCCATCGACCCCAATCGGAGGCCGCTCGCCGTGGTAGTAGCGAGTGAGTGGGCGGGTGGCGAAGGAGCGATAGACGAGCACCACGTCGCTGGCCTGGACTTCACTTTGGAGCACCTCCGCCACTGCGCGCCACTCCTCCTTCGGGTGGACGAACAGCGCCAGGTAGAGCGAGGGCAGCCCGGCGGCCACCAGCAGCGCTGCGGCCTGCCACGGGATACGAGCCCAGCCAAGCGCGACGCCGGCGAAGGTGAGGGCGATCGGGAGCGCCAGGGCCACGTGGCGCTTCAGGTCCAACCGGGCCAGACTCAGGTCGAGCACGTCCAGGGCGAGCAGGAAGGCCGCCGCGCCAGCGGCGACGAGGGGTCGGCGCAGCCGGGGCACGCGCCACGCCACCACCGACATCAGCCCGGCGGCGATGGCGAGCGCGGCGCCGGCGGCGATGAAGCGGGGGAGCCGGCTGGTCAGCGAGGTCGGGCCGCCCTGGGAGAGCGCCTCGACGAGCGCCGGCAGGTGTGGGACGTAGAGCACGACGACAACGAAGTTGGCCACCGCCCAGCCGATCAGCCGTCGTTCATCCGGGCGCACGAGAACCAGGTAGGTGAGGTTCAGCCCCACGCCCACGACGAGGGCGTCGTAGTGCAGGTACAGGGCGAGCGTCATGGCGATGGCGTAACCGGTCCAGAGCAGGAACTCCGTCCGGCGGAGCCCCGCCGCACCGTGCGCGGGCAAGGCCGCCAGTAGGGCGAGCGCCGCCGCCGCGGCGAGCAGCACGAAGCCAGGCAGGGCGTACATCCTGGCCTCCTGCGCATACCAGACCGAGAGCGAGCAGGTGATGCCCAGGATAGCCACCAGCCTCGCGCCCGGCAGCCGCAGGCGGCGCACCAGCCAGGTGCTGAGGCCGACCCCGGCGGCGCTGGCCAGCGCGGAGGGCAGGCGTAGCCCGGCGTCGCTCGCCGCCCAGGGGCCGAGCCTGGCCCAGAAATGGAGGAAGAGGGTGTAGAGCGGCGGATGGTAGTCGGGATAGGTGAGGATGGTGGCAACAGGCTGGGCGGCCAGCCAGGCGGTGAAGGCCTCGTCGAGCCAGAGGCTGCGCTCATCGAGGCGCACGAGCCGAAGGGCGAGCGCAGCCAGGCCCGCAACGAGCGGCAGCCACCAGGCGCGAGCGCCCAACCTCCCCAGCATGCTCCTGCTCGCTCGGTGGCCGCGCCCGTGGCGGTGGAGTCGCCTCGTGCCTGGGTGGGCAAGCGCTTGCGCGGCTGCGACGATCATCGACCTACCCGAGCGATAGGACTGTTGTTTTGCACGCCTGGTGGCCGAGGGGGCCGGAGCGAGCACGCCCGTGAGCCCCGCTAGGTTACCAGTTGACGCCTTGACTCGGCAACCGATTGGGCATACACTACCGCCCGTGGACATTATCACCCTTGTCCAGGTCGTCCTCCGCCGCTGGTGGCTCCTGGTGTTGCTTGGCCTCGTGGGCCTGGTGTCCGCCTACGTGGTGAGCACCAGCCTGCCCAAGCACTACCAGTCGACCGTCACCCTGCAACTGAATGCGTCCGCCAAGAGCGCCTTCCTCCCTTACACGAGCGAAACCAGCCCCCTCGTGGCGCTCGCCGCGTCCTACAGTGAAGTGCTCCGCAGTCGCGCCTTCGGCGAAGTCGTCGTACAACGACTGCAGTTGCCCGTCTCGCCGGATGCGGTCGCCGGGGCCATCAAAGCACAGCAGATCCCCAACACCAACATCCTGCGCATCACCGTCCAGTGGGACCATCCCCAGGACGCCCGGCAGCTCGCCCAGAGCGTAGCCGAGATCTTCATCTCCGAGAACCTGCGCCGCCAGCAGGCCCAGCCCGGCGCGCAGTCGCGCCTGGCGGAGATGGAGGAGTCGGTCCGCACCTTACAAACGCGCATCGACGTGCTGGCCCAGCAACGGAACCGGCTCGACCAGGCGGTGGCGCGCGGCGATCTCAGCCGCCTGGCCGAGCTCAAGGACATCGAGACGCGGCTCAGCGGCTTCGAAGCCAGCTACGCGAACCTGCTGGTGGAGATCAATCGTATTCGCGGCGGACTGGACACCGCGGCGATCCTGGATAACGCCACGCCCGGCGCGCCGGCCGGCGACCTGCCCTTGCAGATGGCGCTCCTGCTGGGCCTGTTCGGCGGCCTGGGCGTCGCCGTGGGCGTGGCCTTCGGGCTCGAGTACCTCGGCGACGCGCTGCAGGGGCCGGAAGAAGTGGTGGCCGTGTGCGGCAGCGCCCCATTCGCGGCGGTCAGCCACATTGGCTCCCGCTCCAGGAAGGGCGGGGAGGCGCAAGCAACCACCTCTCCCCTCGTGCTGCTCGACGATCCGCGCTCCCCACCGGCCGAGGCCATTCGGGCGCTGCGCACCAATCTCCGCTTTGCGACCCTCGATCGTCCGCTGGGCACATTGGTCGTCACCAGCCCCGGCCCGAACGAGGGCAAGACGCTGATCGCCAGCAACCTGGCCATCGCCTGGGCCAAGGAGGGCAAGCGGGTGCTGCTGGTCGACGCCGACCTGCGCCGCCCATCCATCCATACCCTGTTCGGGATAGAGAACACGTGCGGCTTCACGGAGGCGATCGCGGGGATTGCGGATTGCGGATT
>JACQUR010000139.1 GCA_016210245.1 Chloroflexota bacterium | reverse complement strand
TCTACGCGCCCAACCGCCTGTACCCCTTCGAGACCCACGGCTTCTTCTTTGCCGGGCAGTACTACGGCCCCTGCAACCTGCCCATCGTCGCTAACTGGGTGCCGGACGCGGTGCGCCGCTACTTTGCCCCGCACGTGCGCATCTACACCCAGGCCAGCCTCCGCAAGCTGTTCGATGGGCTGGCGGTGGAGTTCACCGTCCAGTCGCACATCTTCCCCGGCCTCGACAACTGGGCGGCCGTAGGCCCCCTCGGCCGCCTCTTCCGCGACACGATGCACGTGCTGGAGGCCACCCCTCTGCGCTGCTTCGGCATCTCCCACTTCGTGGTGGCCTGCAAGCCGGGCAGGTTGGAGGTTGGAGGTTGAAGGTTGGGCATCCAACCTTCGACCTCCAACCTTCAACCCGCTTCAACCTCCAACCTGCAGACCTGGCGGTACACGCGCGCCGTCTCGGCGGCAATGCGCGTGTGAGTGTAGCGCTGCAGGACCCGCTCGCGGCCGCGGCGGCCCAGCTCCTGGCGCAGAGCGGGGTCGCGGCGCAAGCGGTCCAGCGCCTCGCGCAGGGCGGGCACGTCGCCCTCGGGCACCAGCAGCCCGGCCTCGCCCACCACGTTGGGGATCTCCCCGCACTGGCTGCCCACCACCGGCAGCCCGCAGGCCATCGCCTCCACCAGAGCACGGCCAAACTGCTCTTTCCAGTGCGGCCGGGTTAGCGAGGGCAGCGCCAGGGCGTGCAGGCCGCGCAGGCGGTCGGCCATCTGGGTCGAGGGCACGCTGGTCTCCAGGCGGACCCGTTCGCCCAGACCCAGGCTGGCGATGCGCTGAAGCGCCAGCTCGCGCAGTGGCCCGCTGCCGATCAGCAACGCCCGCCACGGGCCCGCCAGGCCGGCCAGCGCCTCCAGCAGCACCAGGATCCCTTTCTCCTCCACCAGGCGGCCCACGAAGCCCAGGGTGAACGGCCCCTCCGGCTCGCACGGCGCAGGCTGGAAGTGGCGCTCGTCCACCCCGAACTGCGGGACGCACGCGCTCGGGCCGCGGTAGCCCTTGGCGCGCAGCACCTGCTCGGCCTCGGCGTTGCCGGCGAGGGCGAAGGCGCTGTGCTGGAGCACGTAGCGCTCCGTCCAGCGCCATGGGGGCGGATAGCGCCGCGCCAGGTTCTGCCAGGTGAAGAACAGCGGCCGCGCACCCACCGCCAGGGCCTGGCGGGTGGCCAGAAAGGTGGCCAGGTTGTAGGGCTCCTCGTCCACGTGGACCAGGTCTGGCGCCAGGGCGCGCAGGCGCGCCGCCAGGGACGGGAAGTAGAACAGGTGGAAGCTGCCGTTGAAGCGGATGGGCTCCACCACCAGGCGGTAGCCGCGCAGGTGGGCTCGCTCCAGCTCGATCCGCCGCCCGCCCGGCTCCTGCCAGCAGGGCGGCACGATACAGGTGAGGTCGAGGTCCGGCTCCTGGGCCAGGGCCTCCAGCTTGCGCTGGTACTCGCCCACCACCAGCGCCTTGGAAACCAGAGCCACCCTCACCGCTGGGCGACTCGCTGGTAGACCTGCACGGTCTTCTCCGCCACCTCGCGCCAACTGAAGCCGCTCGACCGCTCGCGTGCCCGCTCCCCCAGCTCGCGCCGGCGGGCGGGGTTGGACAGCTCCTCGGCCAGCGCCTGGCTGATCGCCTCGACGCTGTAGGGGTCGACCAGCACGCCCGCGTCGCCCACCACCTCCGGCAGGGCCGAGAGGTTGGAGCTGATGACCGGCGTGCCGCAGGCCATCGCCTCCAGCACGGGCATGCCGAAGCCCTCGTAGAGCGAGGGGAACAGGAAGACGGCGGCGCCACTGTAGAGGGCCACCTTGTCCTGCTCGCGGATCTGGCCGGTGAAGATGATGCGCTCCTCCTGGCCCAGCTCGCGTACCAGCGGCCGGGGGTCCGGATACAGTGGGTGGCCCAGCAGGTGCAGCCGCCCCGCGATGACGAGCTGGTACTGCTGGCGCACCTCGGCGGGCAGGCGCACGTAGGCCTGGATGGTGCGGTGGACGTTCTTGCGCAGATCGAACCCGCCGAAGTAGAGCACGTAGTTGGGCTCGATGCCGTAGCGTTCGCGGACCGCGGCCATCTGCCAGGAGTCGGTGATCGGGCGGAAGCTCTCGTCCACCGCGTTGCCGATGACGAAGATGCGCTCAGGCGGGATGCCCAGGATGCGCACGATGTCGCGCTTGGAGCACTCCGAGACGGCGATGATAGCGCTGGCGCGCCGGGCTGCGCGTGAGACGAGCCAGTAGTACATACGGCTCATCTTGCGCCAGCGGTACTGGGGCAGCACGAACTGGATGACGTCGTGGATGGTGATCACCGTGGGGAAGACGCCCACCATCGGGTTGGCCCAGTAGGGGCAGTGGAGCAGGTCGATGTGCTCCTTCCAGCTCGCGCCCACCAGTCCCACCTGCTCCCACCATACCTTCTCCGCGTTCTCCCCCAGGCGAGCCAGGGCGCTCACCACCTCCACGTTCTGGAAGCGGTCGGAGAGCTGGGGGAAGCTCATGGTATAGGCGCGGCGGAAGCGCGGACTGAGCAGCACGTACTCGTTCTCACGATCGTAGGCGTCCAGCCCCCGCAGCAAGTGAAACAGGTGCTGCCCACTGCCGGTCGCAGGCTTCTGCAGGAAGAGCGCGTTGATGCCGATGCGCATAGGTGATTGCAGGCCAGGCCTCGGGCAAGCTCACGCTACCCGAGCCGCCGGGCCACGGATTCCATTGTAGCAGGGTTGGAGGCTGGGGGGCAGGGGGTGCGTCCACAATGAGCTATACTGATCGGCACCAGTGGATCAGGCGAGAGGGTGAGAGGTGGGGGCATGGCGGCGTTCAACGATCTGCGGCAGTTCATCGATAGGGTTGCGGAGGTGGGTGAGCTCAAGACCGTCCTCGGGGCAGATTGGAACCTGGAGATCGGCGGGATCACCGAGT
>JACQUR010000148.1 GCA_016210245.1 Chloroflexota bacterium | reverse complement strand
GGGCAGGCACAGGGGCCGGGGCAGGCACAGGGGCCTGCCCCTACGGAGCTGGGGCGGCGGCCGACGGTCGCCTTCCTGCGGACCCAGTTCTGGTTCGGGCTGCGGGCTGGCGGCTCGGTGGCTCACACGGCCGGGGTCATCGGCGGCCTGGAGCGGAACGGGGCGAAGGTGGTGGCCATCGCCTCCGACGCGCTGGCCGGCGTTCGAGCGAAGACGGTGGTCGTACGGCCCGAGGTCTGGTACGACGGCGGGCTGCGGGAGCTGGAGGAGCTGCTCTACAACCTGCGTTTCCTGGGCGCCGCCTTGCCCGTGCTGCGGGCCGAGCGCCCGAGCGTGCTCTACCAGCGCTACACAGCGCTGAGCGTCGCCGGGGTGGTGCTGAGCCGCTGGCTGCGGCTGCCCCTGGTGCTGGAGTTCAATAGCTCCGACGTGTGGAAGGCGCGCCACTGGGGCGAGTTTCGCCTGCTGCCCCTGGTCCAGCTCGGCGAGTGGGTCAACCTGGCCGGTGCGGACCTCATCGTCGTGGTCTCGGAGGTGCTGCGCGACGAGCTGGTCGCGCGGGGGATCGCGCCGGAGCGCGTCCTGGCCAATCCGAATGGCGTCGATCCCGAGGTCTTCCACCCGGGGGTGTCGGGCGAGGCCGTGCGGGCCAGGTACGGGCTTGGGGACAGGGTGGTAGTGGGCTTCTCGAGCACGTTCGGGGTGTGGCACGGCGTCCCTACCCTGGCCGCGGCGCTGCCCCTGGTCGCCGCGGCCAATGAACGCCTGCACTTCCTGGTGCTGGGCGACGGCCCGCTGCGCCCGACGCTGGAGGCGGCGATCGCGCAGCACGACCTGGCGGGACGGGCCACGCTGGCAGGCATGATCCCGCACGACGCCGCGCCCGAGCACCTGGCGACGTGCGATATCCTGGTGGCGCCCCACGGACGCCAGGCGGACGGGCGCGAGTTCTTCGGTTCTCCGACCAAGCTGTTCGAGTACATGGCCATGGGCAAGGCGATCGTGGCCAGCAACATCGGGCAGATGGGGCAGGTCCTGGAGCACGAGCGCAACGCGCTCCTGGTGGAGCCAGAGTCGGAGCAGGCGCTGGCCTCCGCCATTCTCCGCCTCGCCTCCGACCCGGCGCTGCGGGCTCGCCTCGGCGCGGCGGCCCGCCAGGATGCCCTGGCCCGCCATAGCTGGCAGCAGAACGCCGCCCGCGTGCTGGAGCGCTTGGATATTGGATTTCAGTAGGCCGGAAGACGTGGCTGCTCCTGGCTGGCCGGCTTTGCGCTGCGCCTGAGGAAGTCCATGAACCAGACGACGCCCGCGGCGAAGAACATCGCGTAGAGCGGCACCAGGGGCACGCCGTAGCGGTTCTGGGCATCGCCAGCGATGGACGGGAGGGTGTAGGCCAGGATGAGCAGAGCCAGCCAGAGACGCTCCGGGCGGCGCCAGACAGGGGACACTACACACAGCAGCAGCGTCACCAGGCCAATCCAGACGGTCCAATTCCGAAAGAGCATCAGCTTGCTCGGATACGTGTAGAAGGTGAGTCGAGTGAACTCAACCGGCGTGAGCAGCACGTACTGGAGCGGGTGGCTGAGGATCATGCGCAGGCCTTCCTGGGTATAGCAGCTATCCTGAGCCACCATGCTGCTTGCCCCCTGGCAGTACCGACCAAAGGCCCGGGTGGTATCCACCAGCTCGAAGTCGCCCAGCGGGCCGTCCCAGACGTAGGGCTCGCGGTGCAGGTGCGAGAGCGGAACGACCAGCTCACTGAAGGGATACGCCGCCACCCAGGCGGCGATGCCCGTCCACTCGAGCTGTTTGTCCAGCGGCGCCGCGGCCTTGTCCCCCCGAGGCATGAGGAAGCCTCCCCCTCGGCTCGTGAAGCTTGCCTGGCCGAGCACCAGCGCGTTGCGCGCAACCCATGGCGCGGCGGCCAGCAGCATCACGCCCAGGCAGACGATCGCCCAGGATGAGTGCAGATGTGAGTGCAGATTTGAGATTGCAGAGTGCAGATTTGAGCGTGCAGAGCGCAGAAATCTGCACTCTGCAATCTCAAATCTGCACACGGCGGAGGCGAGGAGCAGGCTACCGAGCACCAGCAGCAGCGCGGTGGGGAAGGCCATGACCCGCACGTAGCCGGCTGCCGCGAAGGTCAGCCCTGCCAGCACGCCCCAGCGCGTCGAGCGCGTCCGCCAGGCGTGGAACAGTGTCAGCGCGGCGAGCAGCAGCAGCGGCACGAACAGCGCCTCGGACATCTGGTAGCGGGCGTGATCGCCCAGGTCCGGCAAGATGGCGGTCCAGAGACCTGCGAGCAGCGCGATGCGCGCGTCGCCGAACACTCCCCGGGCCAGCAGGGCGGCCAGCACTGCCGAGAGGCCGACCAGCGCCGATTGCACGACCGCCACGGCGTCGTCGCTCTCGTTGGCCAGCGCGAAGACCGCCGCCACGAACGCGGGATAGCCCGGCTCGCGGTGGAGCGTCGGCACGAACGGTGGCCCTGGCTCGCGGCTGAGACCCTGCCCGTGCGCCAGGTTGAGCGCCATGAGGTGGTAGTCGTGGCTGTCCTGGCCCGGGTACCAGCGCTCCGCCTTGTGGCCCATCCACCACAGGCCGTTCGCCAGCCCAACCAGGAAGATGGCCAGCAGTCCGATCCGCAGGAGTCGAACGCTCACGTCTTGCCGAAGCGCCGCTGCCATTCTCTGCGCACCTCGTTGTATTTGCTGAAGCCCCAGGTGAGGTCCAGCGGGATGGCCCTGCCTTCCAGTGCGCGCCCGGCCGCGCACGCCTCCAGCCCGTGCGCGCAGTGCGCCGGCAGCCGGCCCGCACTCAAGATGGCCTCCTCGGCGGCTGCCGAGGAGAGCCACGCCAGGAACCGGGCCGCGCGCTCCGGGTGGGGGGCATCCCGCGTCTGGGCGGCGAAGTTCGGCAGCACGGGCACCTCGTCGGGCCAGCGGAGCCAGAGGTCGGGCAGCCGAGCGGCAAGCGCGACGCCAAGGTGTCTGGGCACGAGTGCCACGGCCCGCTCGGATCGGCCGAGCGCCTCGCCCAGCCCGGCCAGGCTACTGGCCAGGTGGAGCTGTCCACGCTGCACCTCCACCCAGTAGTCCCATCCACGCTCGAAGTCACCCGCCAGGGCGCGGAACCAGTCCAGCACCGCGACCACCAGCATGGTGCCGTAGTCCCAGCGCCCGGGGTCGGGCAGCACCAGCGCGACGTCGCGCGCAGGGAGCGCTCGGAGACTCGCCAGTTCGGTGGGCGGGAGCCCGCGCCCGGCAAAGGTGAAGGCGAGCAGGTCGACGGCCTGCCAGTGGGCTGGGATGGCGCTGGGCCAGAGCCGCTCGTCGCCCGCGCCGTCCGCCTCCGCCAGGAGCTCGTGCCGCTCCAGGAGGACGAAGGCAAAGGGGCCGCCGCCGTACGCGAGGTCGGCGACGACGTTCCCCACCCGCTGGTCTTCGCGCAGCGCCCCGAAGACCGCGCCGGGCCCGCCGATGGGCGGCACGGAAGCGGCGATCCCCGTTGCGCTCGTGAACGACGCGCTGAGGCGAGCCAGGAAGTCCTGGCCCTCCGGGGAGTAGAGGACGAGCTCCCCGGAATCGCGCGGCGGGCCGGCCTGATCGGAGGGCGCCGACGACCTGGGAGCGGGCCGCGCCGCGCAGCCGACCGTTCCGAGAGCGATCGTGCTGCTGGCGCACGCCAGCGCGGAGAGAAGCAGCCGGCGACGCGAGAGCGTCAGTACGGCCGACTGCAGGTTGAAGATTTCAGGTTGCAGAGCCGTGTCCACAGCCCACGCTCACCGATTGCAGATTTGAGAGTGCAGAGTGCAGAGTGACTGCCTGCCCCGTTCCCGCCTCCGTAGGGGCAGGCCCCTGTGCCTGCCCTGGTGGCGCAGGGCAGTTTACCTGGAAACACGGAACTCCTCCAGGCTGGGCCTGGCCGCGACCAGTTCAGCGGTGGTCAGCTTGCGCATGGCCCCTTCTCGGGTTGGAGGTTGGAGGTTGAAGGTTGGATCCAACCTTCAACCTCCAACCT
>JACQUR010000008.1 GCA_016210245.1 Chloroflexota bacterium | reverse complement strand
GGAAGGGGGAGTGGCTCCGTCCGATGGTCGTCTCCCCCTTCCCTGGCAGGGAAGGGGGGTCGGGGGGTTAGGTCCGGGGGCCCGGGGGCTAGGTCGGGAGTTGCTCGCCGAGCGGTGCCCACTGGCCACTGACGGCTGAGAGCTTCTCCAGCGCCCGCTGGAGGTGCTCCAGGCCGGTGCCGTAGGACAGGCGCAGGAAGCCCTCCCCGGCGGGACCGAAGGCGGTCCCGGGCAGGACGGCCACCCCCGCCTCCTCCAGCAGCCAGTCGGCCAGCTCCTTGCTGGTGCGGCCGGGCACGGCCAGGCGCGGAAAGGCGTAGAACGCGCCCTGGGGCAGCCCGCAGGCGACATCCGGCAGGCGGTTCAACCCTGCAACCAGCGCGTCGCGCCGCCGCCGCAGTTCCGCCACCATCCGCTCCACGGGCTGCTGCGGCCCGGCCAGCGCTGCCAGGCCCGCCCGCTGTACCGCCCCGGACGTGCAGCTCACCGAATTGACGATCAGCCGCTCGATGGCCGGCACCAGCGGCTTCGGAAAGACCCCGTAGCCCAGCCGCCAGCCGGTCATGGCGTAGGCCTTGGAGAAGCCGTCCAGGATGACGGTCCGCTCGGCCATGCCGGGCTGGGCCGCGATCGAGTGGTGCTGGCCTTCGTAGAGGACGCGGCTGTAGATCTCATCCGAGAGGACCAGCACCCGGGGCCAGCGAGCCAGCGCCTGGGCCAGCCCGGCCAGGTCGTCGGCACTGAGCGCGGCGCCGGTCGGGTTGTGGGGAGAGTTCAGAATCAGCAGGCGCGTGCGTGGCCCCAGGCGCTCGGCCACCTGGGCCGGGTCGAGGCGGAAGCCCCGCGCGGGATCGAGGCCCAGGGGGACAGGCTGCGCGCCCACGAAGCGCGCCATCGACTCGTAGATGGGGAAGCCCGGGTCGGGCAGGAGCACCTCGTCGCCCGGCTGGGCCACGGCCAGCAGGGTGAAGAAGAGGATCGGCTTTCCGCCCGGGGTGACTGCCACCTGCCCGGGCTCGACCGCCAGGCCCCTGGTTTCGGCCACGTGCGCCGCGATCGCCTCGCGCAGCGCCGGCAGCCCCAGGGCCGGGCCGTAATGGGTCTCGCCCGCCGCCAGCGCGTCGACCGCGGCTTGCACGATGTGGGACGGGGTCGAGAAATCGGGCTCGCCGATCTCCAGGTGGATGATCTCGCGTCCCCTGGCCTCCAGCGCCCGCGCGCGCACCAGCACGTCGAACGCCGTCTCCGTGCCGAGCAATCCCATCCGCTCCGCCAGGTCTGTGGGCTTCGCCATCGGAGTCCCTCCCGAGGTAGCAATCAGCCGCCAGCGACAGGGGGACGCGGGGACACAGAGAGAGTCGCCGTGCCGCGGCGCCACCGGCCGGCCGGCCGCTGGTGCCCGAAGAAGCAAGAATCGCACCCGAGGCGGTGGGACTCTGGGCGGCTTTCAAAACCGCAGAGACGCAGAGACACAGCATGTTCTGCGTCTCTGCGTCTCTGCGGTGAGCCTGAAGAGTGCCCTTGAGCGGAGCTACGATAATCGGCCGAAGGTCCGCCTGCGCCCCTCGAACGCGGCCACCTCGGTGTAGCCCACCTCTCGCAGGAGGGCGAGCGCTCGGTCGAAGTCCTGCCCGACCTCCTCCGGACGGTGCGCGTCCGAGCTGAGGGTGGCCGGCACGCCCGCGCGGTGGCAGGCCTGGAGGAGCAGGGGGGCGGGGTACAGCTCGCCCACGGGCTTGCGCAGCCCGGCAGTGTTGACCTCCACGCACACGTCGGCCCGCTTCAGGCACGCGGCCACGCGCTCGTACAGCGGGCGCGGGTCGCGCGTCGGGCGGTGGCCGAACTTCTTGGGCAGGTCCAGGTGGGTCATGATGTCGAACAGCCCGCTCTCAGCCGCGGCCATGGCCAACTCGAAGTAGCGCTCATAGAGTTGGTCGATGTCCCACTCCTGGTAGCGGGCCACGTAGCGGGAGTCGTCGAACCCCCAGGCGTCGATGAAGTGGACCGAGCCCAGCAGGTAGTCCCAGCGCTCGCAGGCCAGGAGGTTGGCCAGGCGATCCTCCCAGCCCGGGACGTAGTCCACCTCCAGCGCCAGCCGAATCCGGACTGCCGACTGTGCCTCCTGGAGCTGCCGCACCGCCGCCACGTACTCGCCGAGCTGGTGCGCAGCCATCCCCAGCTCCGGGTCGCGCTGGTCCTCCGGCAGCCAGTAGACGTAGAAATGGTCGGAGAAGCCCATCTCGCCCAGCCCGATCTCCCGCGCCCGGGCCACGTACTCCTCCATCGTGCCGGAGGCGTGGCCGCAGCGAGCGGTGTGGACGTGGTAATCTACGAGGTTAGCGAGGCTGGTCACTTGCAGCTCCAGGCAAGCAAGGGCGCTCAGGCCATTATGCAGGGAGCCATCGGGGTGGTCAAGGAAGGATCCGGCAAAGGATCGTGGAGCAGAGCAGCGCTACCTGGCCACGACATCTCCGACCACCTCCGGGACCACCGGGAGTCCGTCCAACTCCTTGGGGAGTCTCTCAAGAATCTTCGAGCCGCCAGAGCTGAGGTAGAGTCGAATGCAGAAGCCTCCTCGCGTGAGACGTCCTACTCCGACTCCAACCACTCCGGGCAATCGCATTAGCTGAGCAGCCTGCCGGTTCTTCACGGCCACCGCGTGTTCGTACGGCGTTGCGGCCATTGCCATCACCATCCGAAGTTCCAGGTTTCGACGCCCAGTTCACGCAGCACGCCCCCAATCGGATTGAGCCAGGCCCTATTCGGCATGATCGTATTGACCGCGAACAGCAGACCCACTGCGAAATTGCCGTCAGCGAGAACCAGCGCGCCAGAATCCCCCGGAAGCGCGAAGACAGCGGCGCTTTCCGATGGGTCCCCTTCCGGCCTTACCAGGATCTGATCATCGAACGCCGCAGTGCCTACTCCGTCATAGAAGACGTTAACTCGGACAACCGGGTCGTGGATGACTCCCCACGTGTGGCCGCTGCTGCGCCCCATCTTTCGTACTGGCAACTCAAGGCCACCATCGGGAAGCGTGCTCAGGTCAAGGCGATCGCGTATCTCCCCGATCTGGAGAGATGAACGGGCACACAGACCTGCCGACCTGGTTGCTCCCTACTCGCGCGAGCGCCGCATCGACTCGGTTCAGTTGGTGCCCGCCGAAAGTGATGTCGACCCACCGGTCTGGTTCAGCCAACACATCGGCAGGAACCTGCCCCCCGTCTGCTGGACCCGGTTGGACGATTGTGTCTCCAGGCGTAGCCTGATTGCACCGTGCCAGCACGTGGTTGTTGCTCAAGATGTAGACTCCTTCTTCTCGGTCGTCCCGCACCAAGCAACCCAGGGTTCCTGTATCTCCGCAACCATGGCCGATGGAGACCCCACCCGCTACCGGTCGGCCAGGGGTAAGCCGACGAACTGGCAGCGCGGGAGCAAGCGCCGCCCATGCTTCACCGACAAGCTCCACCCTGACGGGGAGCCCGTTGAACCGAGGAGGCACTTTCCGTGCCGCATGTGCGTCGGTTACGTAGACACGCAGCACCAGGTCGCCAGCGGGCTGCCGGCCAGGTACGGCTGCTCCCACTCCTACACCGATCACCGCGCTGATCGCCTCCCGATGGCGCGCTGCGGCCGCAACCGCCGAGGGTACTGTGGTCAGAATCTCCTCAGCCAACGCCCTGCGAGCGGAGAGTACTTCCTCTGGCAGTGGCAATTGGGTAGACCTCCCGATAGCGTTACTGTTCTCGAGGAGTCCGAGGTGGCGACTGCTCGCTGGTTGCCGGGAGTCTGATCCGGCGATCCGCCGTGTGGTGGGGTATTATTATCCTGTTAGACGCCGCCGTCAATCGATCGTGGCCACAATCTATCCACTTTTTTGTTCTTGTGGAGGGATGTTTTATCAGACGTTTCCCCGTCGACCTGGTGGTCTTCGACCTGGACGGTACGCTGGTGGATAGCCAGGAGGGCATCGCCTGGGCGGTCAATAGCGTGCTCGCGCTGGAGGGCTTCCCGCCCGTCGAGCCGAGGCTGGTCCACGAACTGATGGGCACGCCGTTGGAGGACATCTTCCGCGCGCTGCTGCCAGCCGAGGCCGCCCACCGCGCCTCTGGCTGCGTCCCCCGCTATCGCCGCCTCTTCGAGCGCGAGGTGCTGCCCCGGCTGCGCCTGTTCCCGGACGCGGCGGCGGTGCTGGGCCAGCTCCGTGCCGGTGGCCTGGCGCTGGCGGTCGCGACCGGCCGACTGGCCAGCACGGCCGAGATCATCCTCACCGGAGTGGGGGTGCGAGCGCTCTTCCTGGCGGTGGTCGGGGTCGAGCACGTGGAGCGGTCCAAGCCCGACCCGGCGATGCTGCGGCGAGCGATGGACCTGGCGCAGGCCCACGAGGCCAGGACGCTGATGGTGGGCGACAGCGTGCTGGACATCGCCATGGGCCGGGCGGCGGGCGCCTTCACCTGCGGGGTGACCTACGGCGCCCAGAGCGCCGAAACCCTGCGCCGAGCCGAGCCGGACCTGCTGCTGGACCGTCTCGCCGACCTGCCCGGACGGTTGGAGGTTGGAGGTTGGAGGTTGAAGGTTGAAGGGCTACGCTCCAACCTCCAACCTCCAACCTCCAACCCGTACGACCAGCATGGCTGAGCTCATCGCTCACTTCGTGCTCCAGGTCGCAGCCATCCTGTTCGCCGCCAAGCTCGGGGGTGAGGTGGCCGAGCGGTGGCTCCGCCAGCCGGCGGTGCTGGGCGAGCTGGCGGCCGGCATCCTCATCGGCCCGTTCGCGCTGGGCGGCCTGCCCCTGCCCCTGCTCGGCCAGCCGTTGTTTGGGAGCGCGGAGGCCGCGCCCGGCCTCCCGGTCTCGACCGAGCTGTTCGCTCTGGCCCAGGTGGGCGCGGTGGTGCTGCTGTTCCTGGTCGGGCTCGAGACCGACCTGCGCCAGTTCCTGCGCTACGGCGTCGCGGCCACTGCGGTCGCCGCCGGTGGCGTGCTGCTGCCCTTCGGCTTCGGCGCGCTGGCGACGGTGCTGTTCGGCATTGCCCCGTCGTGGACGCACCCGTCCGCTCTGTTCATGGGTGCCATCATGACCGCTACCTCGGTCGGGATCACGGCCCGGGTGCTCTCGGATATCGGCAAGCTCGACACGGCCGAGGGCGTGACCGTCCTGGGCGGGGCGGTGGTGGACGACGTGCTGGGCATCCTCGTCCTGGCCATCACGGTCGGCATTGCCGCTACGGGCTCCGTCTCCCTCGCCCAGGTGGGCCTGGTCGCAGCCAGAGCGATCGGCTTCTGGCTCGCCCTGACCCTGCTCTCGGTACTCCTAGCCGGTGGCATCTCCCGCTTGCTGCTCGGGTTCCGTGCCGAGGGCGCCACTCTGGCCCTGGCTCTGGCCCTGGCGCTGTTCGCCGGCTTCCTGGCCGAGAGCTTCGGCCTGGCGCTGATCATCGGCGCCTACTCGGTCGGGCTCGGGCTCTCGCGGACCGAGCTCGCTCGGGCCATCGTGTACTCCCTCCGCCCAGTCTACCATGCCCTGGTGCCGATCTTCTTCGTGGTGATGGGCATGCTGGTCGACCTCTCGGCCATGGGGCGGGCGCTCGAGTTCGGGCTGGCCATCAGCGCCCTGGCGATCGTGGGCAAGCTGGTCGGAGCCGCCCTGCCCGCCCTGGCCGTCGGGTTCAACTTGCGCGGCGCCACCCGCATTGGACTGGGTATGCTCCCTCGGGGCGAGGTCGCGTTGATCGTGGCCGGGGTGGGGCTGACCAGCGGGGTGATCGGCAGCGAGCTGTTCGGAGTGGCGATCCTGATGACGGTCATCACCACCTTCCTCGCCCCCGTCCTGCTGGTGCCGGCCTTCCAACGAGGTGGCTCCGGGCGACGGGGCGAGTTGCCGCCGCCTCCGCCGCCCGAACCACCCTCCGCCGGGCGCCACGTGGTCGTGCTGGAGCCCGCCGCCGCCCAGCTCTTCACCAACCACCTGGAGCGCCTCCTGGTCGAGCAGGGATTCGCCAGCGTCATGGAGGTGCGCGACCCGGAGGGCCCGCTGATGATCCAGTACCAGAAAGACCACGAGTTCCTCAGCCTGGCCCTCTATCCGCCTCGCGAGGACCGCCAGGAGCTGGCGATCGAGTTCGAGGCCGCGGCGTGGCAGAGCCTGGTCGCGGCGGCGGTGCGGGAGGCCGCACGGGCCATGGTGCTGAGCCTCCTCTCTCCGATCGACGGCGGGGGCGACGGCATCGCCGCCGAGGTGCGCGCCGCGCTGGCCGACCTGCTGGCCGAGCTCGAGCGGCGGTAGCGGCCCGGCGCCCTCACCCTGACCCTCTCCCAGGGGGAGAGGGAATCCCTCCCCTCTCCCAGGGGGAGAGGGAATCCCTCCCCTCTCCCAGGGGGAGAGGG
>JACQUR010000146.1 GCA_016210245.1 Chloroflexota bacterium | reverse complement strand
GAGAGGGAACCTTCCCCTCTCCCAGGGGGAGAGGGAACCTTCCCCTCTCCCAGGGGGAGAGGGAACCTTCCCCTCTCCCAGGGGGAGAGGGAACCTTCCCCTCTCCCCCTGGGAGAGGGTCAGGGTGAGGGCGCCCATACTCTAGCCCCAGAAAGTGGTCTGCAACAAGGGCCAATTTCTGCTAGAGTGAGCATACCACTTCTGAACGGGCGGCATATGGAATTCTTGATCCGCGTGGACGAGGCGGCCGGGGCGCCGCTGCGGGGCCAGGTCTTCGAGCAGCTCCGCCAGGCGGTGCTGGAGGGGCGGCTACGCCCGGGCGAGCGGCTGCCCTCCACCCGCGCCTTCGCCCGGCGGCTGGGCATCTCCCGCACCACCGTCTGCCTGGCCTACGACCAACTGCTGGCTGAGGGCTACGTGGAGGGCCGCCACGGCGCCGGCACCTTCGTCTCGGCGCACCTGCCGGATGAGCGGCTCCAGGCGGGCCTGGACGCCGCCCCCTCGGCGCCACCCGCGGCTGGCGCCGCGCCGCCGCTCTCCGCCTGGGTTCAGCGCGTCCCGATCGAGCCCGGGCGGCCGAGCCCGGGCCTGGCCTACGACTTCCGCCTGAGCCGCGGCGCCTGGGAGACCTTTCCCTGGAGCGCCTGGCGGCGCCTGCTCGGCCGCCGCCTGCGGCGGCCCTCGCCCGAAACCACCGCCTACGGTGACCCGGCCGGCTACGGCCCGCTGCGCGCGGCCATCGCTGTCCACCTGCGCCGCTCGCGGGCAGTTCGCTGCCAGCCCGAGCAGGTGGTCATCGTCAGCGGCTCGCAGCAGACCCTCGACCTGCTGGCCCGCATCCTGGTCAACCCTGGAGACCGCATCACCATGGAAGACCCGGGCTACCTGGGCGCGCGGCGCGTCTTCCAGGCCTACGGCGCTGAGGTGGGAGCGGTGCCGGTGGACGGAGCCGGGCTGGTGGTGGAGCGCCTGCCCGAGCCGCGGCGCGGCCAGCCGTGCAAGCTGGTCTACGTGACCCCCTCCCACCAGTTCCCCACCGGCGCCACCCTGAGCCTGGCGCGCCGTCTGGCGCTGCTGGAGTGGGCTGCCCGCGCGGGCGCGCTGGTGCTGGAGGATGACTACGACAGCGACTTCCGCTACGGCGGTCGACCGCTCGAGTCGCTCCAGGGGCTCGATCCCTCCCAGGCGGCCATCTACATGTCCAGCTTCTCGGAGGCGCTGTTCCCGTCGCTGCGCATCGGCTACGTCGTGCTGCCGCCCGCGCTGCTCGATCCGTTCCTGGCCGCCAAGGAACTGTCCGACCGCCAGACGCCGACCGTCGAGCAGCAGGTGCTGGCCGACTTCCTGACCTCCGGCCTGTTCGAGCGCCACCTGCGCCGCATGCGCAAGCTGTACCAGGGGCGGCGCGACGCGCTGGTGGCGGCGATCGCGCGGGAGCTGGGCCCGGCAGCCCGGGTCAGCGGGGCCGCGGCCGGCCTGCACCTGGTGGTCTGGCTGCCCGAGCAGGTCGAGGAAGCGGCGGTAGTGGCCGAGGCGGCCGCCCTGGAGGTGGGCGTCCAGCCCATGCGCCCCCACTTCCAGGTCCGCCCTCCCAGTCCAGCTCTGCTGCTCAGCTACGCTGCCCTGGATACCGGCCAGATCGCGGAGGGCATGGCGCGGTTGGGGGAGGCGGTGCGACGGTCAGAGTCTTGCAAGTAGAATAGAGGCATGACGATCAGGAATGTGGCTGGTACGGCATACCTGCAATGTTGATCGTACATTCGCGCAATGGAGCACCGATTCGCCTCAATGAAGAGCGATGGCAGCACATAGCGCATCGCCATCCAGAAATGAGCGATCAACGAGAACGGGTCCTGGAAACAGTTGCGGAACCGGACATGATCCAACAAGGTGACTTCAGCGCATTGCTTGCCGTGCGCTTCTACCGGGAGACGCCACTGACGAGCAAGTTCATGGTGGTTGCGTACCGGGAGGTCAGTTCCGAGGACGGGTTTGTTCTGACCGCCTATCTGACCAGTCGGCCATCCGCCAGGAGGGTAACCCTATGGAAGCGATAAAGATCCTTGAGAAACCAACGGCGATCACCTGGGACTATGACGAGGACGCAGACGTGCTGTACTTGTCTATTGGGGAGCCTCGCCCAGCAGTGGGCGTGGATATCGGCGAAGGGGTCGTCTTGCGCTTCGACGAAGCCCGCAAAGAGGTGGTGGGGCTCACCCTGCTGGGGCTGAGGGCGCGGCTGCTGAAAGGACTAGCCGGCGCCCGTTGAAGGGGTTGAATCGCTGCTGAGTGGCCCACCCCACCCCAGCGCCGCCCGGACGAGCCGCAACTCCCCGTAGGTGTAGCCTTCGCCCAGGCGCTCCATGACCGGCTTGAGCGGCCCGGGCCCCAGCTCGGCCATGACGGCGCCGATGGCCCGCCGTTTCTCCACGCTCACCAGCCGCTCCAGGTCCAGTCGCTCCCCGGCCTCCATCGCCTCGGCCAGGTGGCCCTCGATGGTCGAGAGCGCCAGTTGGCGCTCCGCCGCAATCTCGGCTGGCTGCAGCCCCTGGTGAAACAGGTCGAGCGTGGTCCGGACGGTGAGCCCTGGCACGCGTGTCCGCGGTCGGGTCTGGGGCGGCGCGGGCGGCGCGGAGGCCGTGGGCTGCGCCCCCGTCTGGCGCACGTACTCGGCGATGGCCTCCAGGAACACCTCCCCGTAGTCCTCGGCTCTTTGCGCGCCCACCCCCTGGAGGCGCAGCAGGTGCTCGCGGGTGTGCGGCAGCTCGGCCGCCATCTGGCGCAGAGTGGCGTCGGGGAACACCACGTAGGGCGGAACGCCGCGCTCGTCCGCCAGGCGCTTGCGCAGGGCGCGAAGCTGGTCGAACAACGCCTGGTCCGGCTCGGAGGCGACCGCCGCGGGCTGCGGCACGCTCACGCGCGGCGCGGCCAGGTGTACGCGCTCGCCCTTGAACAGCACGGCGTGCCCGCGCTCGGTCACCTTCACCGCGTTGAACTCATCCGCCGCCTGGCGGAGGTAGCCCCCACGCAGCAGCTCGTGAGCCAGGCGCTGCCACTCGTCCTTCGAACGGTCGCGCCCGATGCCGTAGGTCGAGAGCCGCTCGTGGCCGAAGCGGAGCACCTTCTCGCCACGCGAGCCGCGCAGCACGTCGATCAGGTGCGCGACCCCGAACCGCTCGCCCGTCCGCCTGGCGCACGAGAGGAACTTCTGGGCCTCGACCGTGCAGTCGACCGTCTCGGTCTCCTGGGTCTCGGCGCGGCACACGTCGCAGCACGGGCCGGACTGCCCTGCGAACTGCTCGTCGAAGTAGGCCAGCAGGGCGCGTCGGCGGCAGGTGGGGCTATCGGCCCAGGTGGCCATCTGGCGCAACTGCTGCATCGCCACCTGCTGCTCGCCGT